>DATKAG010000226.1:0-10625 GCA_035498355.1 Myxococcales bacterium
TCGTCCATGGGCAAGGGCATCGCTCCCAGGGCGCTGATGGCGTCGACCACCAGGATGGCGCCGGTCCGGTCCGTGACCTGCGCCAGCTCGCGGATGGGATGGTAGACGCCGGTCGAGCTCTCGTTGGCCTGCACGTAGACCGCCTTCGCCTGCGGGTTCTCGCGCAGCGCCTTCTCCACCGCCGCGGGCGCAACCGGTTGGCCCCATTCGCACTTGAGGGTGACGGCCCCCACCCCGTACGCCTTGGCCAGCTTGCCCCAGCGCTCGCCGAACTTGCCCCCGTCCACCACCACCGCCGTGTCGCCCTTCTTGAGGAAGTTGACGAAGGAGGCCTCCATGGTCCCGGTGCCGCTGGCGGCGAAGACCAGCACGTCCTGCTTCGTCTGGAACAGCCAGCCCAGGCCCTCGCGCACCCGGGCGAACACCGCCTCGAACTCGGGCGAGCGGTGGTGGACGATGGGCCGGGCCATCCGCAAGGACAGCCTCTCGGGAACGGGGGTCGGTCCGGGGGTGAGCAGGCGGATCTTCTTCACGGCGCTCCTCCTCTTCGGTGTCGGTGTCGGCGTTGGATAGGAGCCCTACCGCGGCGTGTCAAGCAGGGCCCGCCGCTACCAGACCTGGTGGAGCGAAAGCATTTCGCGCGCCTCGGCAACGGTAGCGGGCTCCCTTCCGATGTCGCGCGCCATCCGCACGGCCTTCGCCACCAGGTCGCCGTTGGAGCGCGCCATCTGCGTGCCCTTCGTGTCCAGGTAGAAGTTGTCCTCCAGCCCCACCCGCACGTTCCCTCCCAAGGAGAGCGCGGCCGCCACCATCCGCCATTGCTCGTGGGAGATGCCGATCACCTCCCAGGTGCTGTCGGGGGGCGCCTCCCGGGCCTGCATCGCCAGGTTCTCCGCCGTGGCCCGGATGCCGCCCAGCACGCCCATGATGAAGCTGAACTGCAGGGGCCGCTTGAGCAGCCCCTTGTCGATCAGCGGCCCGATGGAGTTGGTGTGGCCCACGTCGAAGCACTCCAGCTCCGGCTTGACGTTCGCCTCCTTCATCACCCCGAGGAGGAAGGAGATGTCGCGGAAGGGGTTCTCGAAGACGAAGTCGAAGACGAAGTCCTTCCGCTTGGCGGAGTACTTGGCGTAGTTCATCGAGCCCATGTTCAGCGCGCCCAGCGCCGGCTTCACCTGGGCGATGTGCGCCACCCGGTCCTCCATGGGTCCCAACCCGCCGGTGGAGAAGTTGAGGATCACCGGGCAGCGCGCCTCCGTCTCCCGGCGGATCTCGGCGTAGACGGAGGGCTCGTAGGTGGGGGCGCCCTCGGGAGTGCGGGCGTGGATGTGCACCACGGCGGCGCCGGCCTCGTGGGCGCGCCGCGCTTCCTCGGCGATTTCCGCGGGCGTGTAGGGCACCCAGGGGCACTGGTCGCGGTTGGCGAGCACGCCGGTGAGGGCGCAGGTGACGATCACTTTGTCGGAGGGCATCAGGTCCCCTTGAAGTCCGGCTTGCGCTTCTCCAGGAACGCGGCCACGCCTTCGGCCGTGTCGCCGGAGAGCGCGTTGAGGGAGAGCTGCGCGCAGAGCGCCTCGAGCTGCGCCTCGTAGGGAAGGTCCTGGGTGGCGTAGAAGGCGCGGCGGCCCAGGCGCAGCGCGGTGGGGCTCTTCTGCGAAAGCGTGTCGAGCAGCTCCTGCGCCGCGTTCGCCACCTCCGCCCGGGGGACCGCGCGGTTGATCAGGCCGATGGAGCGCGCCTCCGCGGCGTCGATGCGGCGGCCGGTGAGCACCAGCTCGAGGGCGGCCCGCCGTCCCAGGCAGCGCGAGAGCGGGGCCAGGGCCATGTAGGGGAAGAGGCCCACGTCCACCTCCGGCGTGCCGAAGCGGGCGTCGTCGGCCGCGACCGCCAGATCGCAAGCGGCCAAGAGGCCCATGCCGCCTCCCAGCACCGCGCCGTTCACCGCCGCCACCACGGGCTTGCCCAGCCGGGACAGATCCGCCAGAAGGCCCGCGAAGGCGCGGCGTCCTTCGTGCGCCGCCGTCGGTCCGGCCTGCAAGGCCCCGGCCTGCGTTCCCAGGTCCATCCCCGAGCAGAACGCCTTCTCGCCGGCGCCGGTGAGGCAGAGGGCGCGCACCTCTCCCTCGCCCTCGGCGCGGGTGAGCGCCGCCCGCAGATCCGCGATCAGCTCCAGGGTGAGCGCGTTGCGCTGCCCCGGCCGATCGAGGATCAGCCAGCGCGCCGCGCCCCGCTGCTCTTGTCGCAATCCCGCCACGGGGGAACCGTGCCGGGCCGGGGGGGTGGCGTCAAGCCGCAAACATGTTGCGCACCACGGACATCAGGCGGTCGACGTCGCGCTTGCCCAGGTTGTGCCTGCGGCAGGCCTCGAGCAGCGGCCGGTACACCGGCTCCACCTCGCGGCTCTCCGTCTCGTCGAGGAAGAGGTCGGCGATGCGCACTTCCAGCGCCCCTGCGATGGCGGCCAGCGTCTCCAGGTGCGCGGAGCGCTCGCCCCGCTCGATCATGGAGAGGAAGGAGACGCTGATCCGGGCGCGCTCGCTCAGATCCTCCTGTGTCATCCGTGCACGGCGCGACGTCCGCAGCTGACGGATCCTGCGGCCCACATCCTTGACGACGCTCGCCTGGACCATTCGATGAGAGGCCGCGTCCCGCCGCGGCCGCTGCAGGCGAACGTACTACCATCGGGCGCCGGAGCGGCCAGATACCACCAGTGAAACATCCGGGGAAGAACACAGCTAGAACGTCGCGAAGGACCCCAGCGACTTGAGGTCGATGGCCAGGTGGAACTCGGGGGCGCCGAGCAGGTGGCTGTCGTGGAACGGCAGCCGGGCGGAGAACTGCAGGCCGGCGCAGCGGCAGGGCGTCTCCAGGGTGAGGGCGGCGCTGTGCGTCCAGTTGGCAACCTGATCGGGGACGTCGCCCAGCGTGTAGGCCAGGTCGTAGGCGACCTTGAGGTGCAGCGGCAGGGGCGCGGAGAAGCCCCCGCCGGCGCTGCCGGAGAGCGCGCTGGGGGTGATGGCGAAGCGCGCGGCGGAGAACAGCTCGTCGATGCCCGCGCGCAGCCGCTCGCTGGAGCTGCCCCGCAGCATGCCCAACGAAGCGTGCAGCTCGTCCCCGCGCGCGTCGCGCACGCCTCCCGAGGCGTTGAGGGCGGAGATCTGGCGCAAGGACCAGTCGTAGCGCGCCAATCCGTTCAGGTTGCCGGGCCCGAGCAGGACCGACGCCACCGCGCTGCCTTCGCCGATCCGCGCCGTTCCCCCGTCCGCCCAGAGCAGCGCGTCCTGCAGGAGATCGAAGCGGAAGATGCGCGCGGGCGTGTGCCCCAGCCTCGTCCAGAGCGACTGGGAGAGGGAGGCGGTGGCCTCCACCGCCCCGCTGGCCGGGGCGGCGAAGTCGATCTCGTCGTAGGCCCGGCGGGCGGCGGGGACGCCGAGGATCGAGTTGGCTCCCAGCGCGTCGGGCGCCAGACCCTGCTGGGCGGCATCCGGCCGGGAGGCAAAGTTCGTCCCGCCTCCGTCGGTGAGGTCGCCGAAGGGCGGGCCGCCCGCCTGCAGGGGCCGGGAAAGGGCGCGCACCTCCAGCGCCGGCTCGATGCGGTGCAGGGTGCCCCCATAGAGCCGCTCCAGAGGCGCCGCCGCACGCGCCCCCAGCAAGGCATAGGCGCGGGCGCGGTTGCGGTCCGAGGCGCCCTCCACGATCCAGCCGTCCACCCTCCCCCCGCCTTCCAGGCGAAGCTCCAGGGGGAAGGAGCGGGGCGCCGCCAGCGCCGCCCGGGGCGAGAGATCGAGGCGCAGCGCCGGCGCGCGGGCGCCATCCGGATAGGTGGGCGAGGTGGGCAGGCTGACGACGTGGTCCGTCAGGGAGAAGCCTTGCTGCACCTCCTGCGCGTCGGGGTGGGCCAGCCGGGCGAACTGGACGGCGCTCGCGTCGAGGGAGAACGTGGCCGGACCGAGCGCGATCGGCGCGATCTGCGCGAACAGCGCGGGCAGGCGCTGCATGGTGGCCCCGGCGCCGCCCCGCGGCTCGCCCCCGAAGAGCGTGCGGTCGACCCTGCCCTGCTCGAGGCGCATGTCCTGCATCAAGGTCGCGTCGAGGCCCGCGGTGAAAGGGCCGCGCGCGCGCCAGAACCCGACGTCGGTGGTGAAGAGATCGAAGGTGGTCTCGATGGACTGGGCGCTCTGGTCGCGCACCGCCATCACGTCGCTGGCGGCGGTTCCTTGCAGGGCGAAGACGCCGAGGTCACCCTCGGTGCGGTGGCCGGCGTGAGCCATCCCGCGCAGGCCCCCGTATCCCCTTCCCTCCGGAGAATCGTGCTGGTCGAGGTCCTGGAAGAGGTCCAGGGCGACGAAGCCCGAGGTGCCCGCGACCGGCGCGTAACGAGATTCCAGGCCCAGCAGCGGGCCCTTGATGGAGCGCAAGCCGGGGTCCTTCCCGTGCTGGCTTCCCCCGGTGGCCCAACCGGGCGACAGCGTCACGTCGTAGCTGGGGCCGAGGGTGAAGAAGATCGGCTGCGCGTAGTTGAACCCGCTGGGGCCGGTGAACCCGAACTTCGGCGCCAGCAGGCCGGACTGGCGGCCGGTGAGGGGCATCGAGAGGGGGAAGAGGGGAAGCTTCGCGCCCAGGAGGCGCAGGTCGACGCCGTGCAGGTGGGCCCGGTCCCCTTCGATCTCCGCGGTGTCCGCCAACAGCTCGTAGTCCGGCTCTCCGGCGCAGTCGCAGGGGGTGAGCGTCACCTTTTCCGCCAGGTAGCGCCCCGGGGCGAGCTGCCGCAACCTGGAGCCGTGGACCGTGAGCGAGTTCGGGTAGGCGCGCGGCGCGTCGGGATTCGCCGGCCTGTCCTTGAGGTAGAGCACGGCCTTGCCCAGCTCCGCCGAGCGCGCCGTCAGATCCACCACCGCCGCGTCGGCGAGGAACACCTCGCGCCCCTGGACGCCGAGGACGCCCCCCTTCAGCTCGAGGACGCCGTGCGCCCGATCCAGGGTCCCCGACGCCGCCCGCAGGATACCTCCCGAGCGGCGGGCCACCACGTGGCCTTCCAGCCGGACCACCTGCGCTTCCCAGGCGTAGGTGATGTGGTCGGCCTCCACCTCCACTTCCTCGCCGGGGGTGCCGGCGAAGACCGGCGTCTCCCCCCGCGCCGCGGGTCCGAGGACCAGCAAGGCGACGGCTGCCGGGGCGGCAGTAGAGCGGAGCACGTAGAGCGACTACTGGGGAGCCGAGAAGGTCACCGTGAGCACCGAGCCGGACTGGGCGAGCTGGTACCCGGCGCGCTCGCGCAGCTCGATACGGACGTCTGTCCCACCTTCGACGGGCAGTGGCACCACGCGCTGGACGGCGCCGGCGAAGAACTGGGTGTCGAGCGGCCGGCGGTTGTTGGCCACCGGGATGGCCGTGCTGGGCAGGTGGAGGAGCACGGATTTTCCTTCCCCGCTGATGCCGTACTCCAGCGGGCCGTCGCTGCGCACGATCACCTCGCCCCCGCCCACCGGGCGGAAGCCGATGCCGGTGATGTGGTGGCCCCCGGCCATGACCAGCTTCTGCGGGGGGCGCTGCGGCGGGGCGGCGGGTGCCGCCGGAGGCGGGGCGGCAGCGGCTTGCGGGGCGGGCGCGGGAGCGGGCTGCTCGACCGGCGCGGCGGGTGAGGGCGCGGCAGGTTGGGGCGCGCCCTTGGGGGGTTCGTTCATGGCCACCACCAGGGGCGCGGCGGCAGCGGCCTTCTTCCTCTCGGCCGCGGCGATCTTCTGCGCCTTCCGCTCTTCGGCAGCCTTGCGGCGCGCCTCGGCCTTGTCCTTCTTCTGCTGCTCGGCCAGCGCCCTCTTCTCGGCCAGCGCCTTCTTCACCGCTGTCGCCTTCTCCAGGGCGAGGCGCTGGCGCTCGGTGCGCGGGTCGGGCAGCGGCGGCTCCACCGGCCGGGAGGGGACCAGGGAGACGGTGGGCAAGGAGGCCACCTTCTCCGCCTCGGCCTGGGCCGCCGCCGCAGGCGGCGTCTCTTCCTTCGTGGTGGCAGCGGGGGCAAGGGCCGGGTGGGGAATGCGCACCTCCACCTGGTTGCCCTCGGCCCGGACCTCGAACTCGGCGTCGGCGGAAAGCTCCAGCACCACCCGCGCCGTGTGCGACCCGGCCTGGGCGATGGCGGCGCGACGCAGGGTCCCGTCGCCCACCTCCAGCTCGCGCTGGTCGGCGCCGATCTCGGTGTCGGCGAAGTCCACCACCACCCGCGGGGGATTCTCCAGCTTCAGGGTGGTGAAGGAGAGCGGGCGGCTCCCCTCGATGGTCAAGGTGCTCGCCTGGGCATCGGCTCCGGCGCGCACGCCCAGGAGCTTGCCCGGCTCGCCCGCGCTTGCGGCGAGGGCGAAGAGAGCCACGGCGCCGCGCGCCAGGGTGACGATGTGGGTGTTCACGCCAAGGGAACGGTAGCACGCGATCCGGGCTCGCCCAAGAGTCTCGAAGGGTTCCGGCGGCCGGATCTGGCCGCGTATTCCACCAGGTGCTTCACGTCCTCACAGATCTGGTGGATGTCGGTGCCCATGGTCAGCTCGAGGTGGCTGTTCTCCTTCACCGGCCGCCAGAGCAGGTACTCGCTGCGGGCGGCCCGGCAGATGCCCCGGGTGCTGCGGGCGGAGGCGATCTTGTCCAGGTCGCCGAAGAAGATGGCCATGGGGATGGAGATGTCCTGGAAGTGCGCCTTGTAGTCGTACCCGGTGCGGTAGCACTTCATCTCGTCGTTGCGGATCCAGCGGGCGAACTGCTCCACCACCCTGCGCGGCTCCTTCTCCCCGCCACAGGAGAGCAGCCAGCGGAAGTCCTCGGCGGTGACCCGGCTGGGGTTGAGCAGGGAGCCGATGGAGCGGGCGATCAGCTCGTAGCGGCGGAGGTTGCTCTCGGTGGCGGCCCTGGCCAGGGCGCGGAGCAGCGTGTCGACCGGGACGTGGTTGAAGCGGATGGGCTTGAACCGGCTCCCGGGCGCGGCGAGGAGGTTCGCGGCCCGGGCGAGGAAGCGCACCCGGCGGAGCATGGCCGCGGCCTCGTAGCGGGTGCGCCCGGCCACGGTCGCCGCCCGGCAGGCCGCGTCGAGCAAGGGGCAGATGAGCGCCGGCCCGAAGAGCGCGGCGGCGCGCAGGCCGAGGAAGCCGCGCCCGATGTCGCTGGGGGCGCCGATGGCGATCAGCCCGGCCAGGTCGTCGTGGCAGCCGGCGTAGCCGTAGCCGAGCATGCCGCCCATGCTGTTGCCCAGGTAGAAGATCTTCGCCCGGCCGGTGCGCTTCTTCACCGCCTGCACCAGGGCGGGGACGTCGTAGAGGAAATAGCTGTCGATGTCCCAGCGGTAGTCGAGGTCGGCGGGCTTCAGCCCCTTTGCGAGCTGGAGCTGGCGGCTGGAGAGCCCGTGGCCACGCAGCTCGGCGATGTGGATGTCCGCCCCGTAGGCGAGGAGCTGCTTGACGAAGTCGCCGCAGGTGAAGGCGTGGCGGTTCTGCGACCAGCCGGGCACCAGGAGGAGCGGCTGGCCGGAGATCGGCTGCTCCCAGGCCTGGGGGAGCGGCTTGTAGCGGGAGATCTGCAAGAGCCAGCCGTCCCTGGTGCGCGCGCCGTAGATCTCCTTCGCGTAGAGCGATTTGAAGGCGATGCGGTCGAGGTCTTGCCGGGAGGGCGGGTCTTGATCGAGGCGGCGCACAGGCTCCCTGCAAAGCTAGGGAGTGTGCTCCGGGGTGGCAAACTCCCCTACAGGCGCTCGGCCGGCATGGGAGCGTTCGCCTCGCCGAGCAGGAGCGCGCGGGCTTCACCGGCCAGGTAGAGCGAGCCGCAGCAGAGGGCGACGCCCGGGAGGGCCCGGGCGGCGGCCAGGGCGGCCGCCACGCTCTCGTGCACCTCCCCGGGATGCAGGAGGGCGAGGCTGCGCGGAGGGATGGCCCGGGGAGAATCGGGCGCGCAGTAGTGGATGCTGGCGGCGAGGGGCGCCAGGGCCTGGAGCATGGCGCCGGCGTCCTTGTCCGCCAGCGCGCCGAAGACCAGGTTCAGGGGCCGGTCCGCGAGGATCTGCGGCAGCGCCCGGGCCAGGGCGCGCACCGCGTGCGGGTTGTGCGCCCCGTCCAGGTAGACGCCGTTGACCTGCTCCAGGCGGGCCGGCCAGCGAGCCGTGCGCAGCCCGGCCTCGGCGTGCCGCGGCTCGCACAGCCCGCTCGCCTCCAGCAGGGCGCTGGCGAGCGCGGCGTTGGCGCGCTGGTGGTGGCCGGCGAGACCCAGCTCGGCGCGCACCGTCCAGCGCGGCCCCTGGTAGCAGAAGGGGTGCCCTTCCCGGCTCTCGAAGCGGTAATCGCGGCCCGGCCGCCAGAGCGGGATTCCCAGCTCGTCGGCGCGCCGCTGCAGCACCCCGGCCGCCGCCCGCGGCTGCCCGGCGCTCACCGCCGGGACGCCGGGCTTGAAGATTCCCGCCTTCTCCGCCGCGATGTGGCGCAGCGTGGGACCCAGGTACTGCGTGTGCTCCAGGCCCAGGGCGCTCACCGCGCAGGCCCTGGGCTGCACCACGTTGGTGGCGTCCAGGCGCCCGCCGAGTCCCACCTCGATCACGGCTGCGTCCAGGCCGCGGAAGGCGAGCAAGGCCATCAGGGTGACGATCTCGAAGAAGGTGAGCCCCGGATCGGAGAGCGCCCAGCTGACGCGGGAGCGGACCTCCTCCAGGAGCTCGCAGGCGCGCTCCTCGGAGATGGGCTCGCCCCCGACGCGGATGCGCTCGCAGAAGTGGTTCAGGTGCGGGCTGGTGTAGAGCCCGGTGCGCAGGCCCGCGGCCCGCAGGGCGGCTTCGGCGAAGGCGCAGGTGGATCCCTTGCCGTTGGTGCCCGCGACGTGCAGGGCGGGCGCGCCCCGCTCCGGGTGGCCGAGGAGCGCGCAGGCCTCCCGCATGCGATCGAGGCCCAGCTTCACCCCGAAGTTCCCGCGAACGAAGAGCAGTTCCTTGAGGCGGGCGAAGTCCATCGCTCAGCGGGCGTGGGCGAGGAAGACGGGCGAGTCGATGCCGAAGCCCTGGCGCTGGTAGCCGCCGAAGCACTCGACGCGCTCGTAGCCCGCCCGGCGCAGCAGGGCGACAAGTTCTGTGGCGCTGTAGAGGCGGTGGCGGAACTCCTTGACCACGTCGGGCTGGCCGGGCCGCTGGATGCGGAAGATGGCCCGGGAGAGTCCCGGCAGCGGCTCGATCCAGCGCTCCACCAATACCCGCACCCCGGGGCGCTCGGTCCATTCGTACGTGATCCCGGCGCCGCCGTTGCGCACGTGCTCGTCGCGGTGCGCCGCCTCCAGGAGCAGCGCCGGGGCGCAGCGCCGGGCCTCGCGGAGCATGGCCAGCGCCTCGGCGTCGGTGCCGTAGCCGATGGAGTTGAAGAGGCAGATGGCGGCGTCGAAAGAGGCGGAGCGGAACGGAAGGTCGCGTGCGTCGCCCCGTAACCATTTCGGAAAGGAGCCCACCCTGGAGGCTTTTTCCCTGGCCAGGGCGAGAAGGGGCTTGCTGGAGTCGAGCCCGGTGACGTGCATCCCCCGGCGCTGCAGGGCCACCGCGTGCCGGCCGGTGCCGCAGCAGAGATCGAGGATGCGGGCCCCTTCCTCGAGGCGGAGGATGGCGGCGGCGCCGGCCACCTCGCGCTCGGTCTTCTCCGGATCGAGGGCCGGGGCGTAGAGGACCGGGTAGTCCTCGTCGAAGAAGCCGCGCCACCAGGCGCTCACGCGAGCAGGCCGAGGAGCTGCGCCAGCCGGTCGCGCATCTGTTTGCGGTGGACGATGGCGTCGATCATCCCGTGCTTGAGGAGGAACTCGCTGCGCTGGAACCCCTCGGGCAGCTTCTGGCGGATGGTCTGCTCGATCACCCGGGGGCCGGCGAAGCCGATCAGGGCCCGGGGCTCGGCGAGGATCACGTCGCCGAGGAAGGCGAAGGAGGCGGCCACCCCGCCGGTGGTGGGGTCGAGGAGCACGCTGACGTAGGGCTTCTGCACGTGGCGGAAGCGGGCCAGGGCGGCGGAGGACTTGGCCATCTGCATGAGGGAGAAGATGGCCTCCTGCATGCGGGCCCCGCCGCTGGCGGAGAAGACGATGGCGGGGATGCGCCGGTCGGTGGCGCGCTCGAACACCCGGGTGACCTTCTCCCCCACCACGCTGCCCATCGACCCGCCCATGAAGTTGAAGTGGAAGGAGCCGATGGAAACCTCGCGGCCGGCGATGCGGCCGGTGCCGGAGAGGAACGCTTCCCCCTCGCCGGCGGACTTCTGGCTGGACTTGATCCGCTCCTTGTACTTGCGGGAGTCGGTGAACTGCAGCGGGTCGGTGCTCTCCAGCCCCACGTCGTGCTCGGTGAAGGTGCCCGGATCGAGCACCAGGTCGAGCCGCTTGCGCACGGGCAGCGGGAAGTGCTCGTCGCACTTGGGGCACACTTCCAGGTTCTTCTCGACGTCCTGCTTGTAGATGATCTCGCCGCAGCCGTCGCACTTGATCCACAGGCCCTCCATCCGGGCGCGACGCTGCTCGGCGGGGAGCTTGGGAGCGGGGACGCGGTGGTACCAAGCCATCGTGGGGGCGTTCTAGCAGAGAGGAGGGGGGTGCGGGGAGGAGGTGCCCGTGCCGGTCCTCGTTTTCGAGCAGGGCGT
>DATKAG010000227.1:0-14231 GCA_035498355.1 Myxococcales bacterium
GGCCCCGACGCCATGAGCCCCGGCGAGCAGCTCGCCGCCATCGCCACCCGCTGCCACGACATGGTGGCCCGGCAGTACAAGGCGCTGCTCGGCGACGTCCTCCCCAACCTGGACCGCGCCGGGGTCTGCCTCCTGCCGCCGGAGAAGCTGCCCGCGGACGCCGACCGCTTCCTGGCCGAGTACTTCGCCCGCGAGGTCTTTCCCGTCCTCACCCCCATCGCCCTCGACCCCGGGCATCCCTTTCCCCACCTGCGCAACAAGTCGCTCAACCTGGCGGTCCGCTTCGCCGCCTCCGCCCCGGGAGCGCGGCTGCGCTACGGGGTGGTGCCCGTGCCCAGCGTGCTGCCCCGGCTGGTGGAAGTGCCCGACGGCAAGCGCATCTTCGTGCTCCTCGAGGACGTGATCGCCCGGCACGTGGCCCAGCTCTTCCCCGGCATGCCCGTGGAAGGGTGCTGGGCCTTCCGCGTCACCCGCAACTGGGACATCGCCATCGACGAGGAGGAGGCCGAAGATCTATTGGTGACCATCGAGCGCGAGGTGCGCCGGCGCGACCGGGGGAGCGCGGTGCGCCTGGAGCTGGCCGCGCAGGCCGAGCAGCACCTCTCCGACTACCTGGTGCGCGCCCTCAAGCTGGGGCCGGCCGACGTCTACCGCATCGAGGGGCCGCTCAACGTCAGCGACCTGTTGCCCCTCCTGGGCCGCATCGAGCAGAAGGAGCTGCACGACGAGCCCTTCACCCCGGTGAACCCGCCGGCGGTGGGCGACGGCGAGCGCGACTTCTTCCGCCTCATCCGGGAGAAGGACGTCCTCCTCCACCATCCTTACGAGTCGTTCGACCCGGTGGTGAGCTTCATCGAGGCGGCGGCGGACGACCCCGCCGTGCTGGGCATCAAGATGACGCTCTACCGCACCGGGAAGGACTCGCCGGTGGTGCGGGCCCTGCAGCGGGCGGCCGAGGACGGCAAGCAGGTCACCGCCCTGGTGGAGCTGAAGGCCCGGCTGGACGAGGAGGCGAACATCCTCTGGGCCCGCGCCCTGGAGCAGGCGGGCGTGCACGTGGTGTACGGGCTGATCGGCTACAAGACGCACTCCAAGGTGGCGCTGATCGTCCGCCGCGAGGCCGGCGGGCTGCGCCGCTACGTGCACCTGGGCACCGGCAACTACAACCCCACCACCGCCCGCATCTACTCCGATCTCTCGCTCTTCACCGCCCGGGAGGAGTTCGGCGCCGACGCCACCAGCATCTTCAACCTCCTCACAGGCTACTCCCGGCCCACCCAGTGGAAGAAGTTCAAGGTGGCGCCCCTGGGCCTGAAGGCGGCGGTGATCGAGATGATCGACCGGGAGGCGGAGCTGGCCCGGCAGAGCGGCAAGGGGCGGATCATCGCCAAGATGAACTCGCTGGCCGACAGCGAGGTGATCAAGGCCCTCTACCGTGCCTCGCAGGCCGGGGTGCAGATCGACCTGATCGTGCGCGGGATCTGCTGCCTGCGCCCCGGGATGCCCGGCGTCTCGGACCGGATCCGGGTGATCAGCATCGTCGACCGCTTCCTCGAGCACTCGCGCATCTGGTTCTTCGAGGCGGGCGGCAAGCGGGAGGTGTGGCTCAGCTCCGCCGACTGGATGCCGCGCAACTTCATCCGCCGGGTGGAGCTGGCCTTCCCCATCGAGGACCCCTCGCTCAAGGACCGGGTCATCGAGGAGATCCTCGGCACCGCGCTCCTGGACAACACCAAGTCGCGCTTCCTCCACCCCGACGCGCACTACGAGCGCATCCTCCCCGGCTCTTACGGCACCCCCATCACGCTCTTGCGCAGCCAGGAGCGGCTGATGACGGTGGCGCGGCGCGCGGCGGCGGCCCTGGAGCAGCCGCCGGTGGCGGGGCCGGAGATCTTTCCGTCCACCGAGCGGCGGCCGGCGCGGCGCCGCAGGAAGCGCCCGTGACGAAGGCGCTGCTGCTGCTCGCAGCGCTCTCCGTCTCAGCGCCCTGGAAGCGGGTGGCCCCCGGCGTGGAGGCGGCTCCCGCCGCCGAGCTGGGCGCGGACCCGGCCTGGGCGGCGCGGGTGGTTCTGGTGGATCCCCGCTCGGCCCGCTTCCTGGTCCGCTACGACGCCAGCCGGCCCACCCTGGCGGAGTGGCGCAAGCGCTTTCCTTCCGCGCTGGCCATCGTCAACGGCTCCTTCTACTCCAAGGACGGCTCGGACGTGCGCCCCACCTGCGAGCTGGTGAGCGAGGGCAAGCGCGTCCGCGGCGCCGGCTGCCAGCGCCAGGACGCCCTCTTCTTCGCCGCGGCGGCGCAGCCGGCCAGCCCGGGGGCTTCCAGCCCGCCCCTGAGCCGGGAGCCCAGGGTGCCGCGCTTCCTTTCCCCCGCGGAGTTCCGCGCCGAGGAATGGGCGGAAGCGATGAAGAGCTTTCCCGCCCTGGTCCGCGGCGGCGCGGCGGCCTGCGGGGGGCCGAACTACTGCGCCGAATTGTCGCGCACCGCCGCGCTCGCCCAGCTCAAGGACGGCCGCATCCTCCTCTTCGCCTCGCAGTGGCCCGCGGTGCGGCGCGAGGTGGGCCGCTGGCTCGCCGAGCAGCTGGGAGCGACGGATGCCCTGAACCTCGACGGCGGGCCGGAAGCGACCCTGGCCCTGAAGGACGAGCCACCCGAGGATTCCATCGGCGGCCCGGGGGTCGGCCTGCCGATCGTGCTCATTGTCATGGCCAGGTAACGAAAAGTCGCACTCGTTGCAAAATTGCCTGAGAAAAGGTACTTGGGCAGGCGACGAGCAGGTGGGCGTGTGTCCGCCGGGGCTCCAGCCGAGTCGGGTGTCCATGAGAGGTGAAGCCTGTCTTTGCTGGTGACGATCGGGTTCGTTCTCCTGCTGCTCGCTGCCTACGCGGTTCGCGTGCTGGTCAAGGGGCGGTATGTTCCCGAGCGGGTGAAGAAGGAGCCGGGGAGCGTCTTCCTCAGCCGCTTCTTCATCGAGTTCGGATACTGGTGCTTCGAGCCGCTGGAGAAGCTTTGCCTGCGGCTGAAGGTCACCCCCAACCAGCTCACGGCCGGATCGCTCGCCTGCAGCCTGGGCGGAGCGGCGGCCTTCGCCGTGGGCCGGTTCACCCTCGGCGGCTGGCTGGTGATCGCCTGCGCCATCCTCGACGCGCTGGACGGGATGGTGGCCCGCGCCCGCGGCACCGCCTCCGACGCGGGCGAACTGATCGACGCGGCCGTCGACCGCTACGCGGAGATCGCCACCTTCGCCGGCATCGCCGCCTACTACCGCAGCTATCCTTTGGGCTTCTGGCTGGCGCTCTGCTCCCTGGGCGGCGCCCTGCTCGTCTCCTATGCCCGGGCCAAGGGGGAGATCTCCGGCATCGACGCCCGCATGGGCTCCATGAACCGGGGCGAGCGGGCGGTGTACATCGGCATCGCCGGCGTGCTCGCTCCCTACGCCGCGGGGATCTGGGAGCGGGGCGCGGCCCACCCCGCCTTTCACCTGATGCTGGCCACGCTGCTGCTGGTCGCGGTGATGGCGAACATCACCGCCATCCGCCGCTTCACCTTCATCCATCAGGAGCTGCGCAGGCGAGAGGGGGCTCCGGCCCCTGCTGCCCGCGGGGAGGAGCTCTCGGGATGGTTTCAGCGCGCGTGGATCGCCTCGGCGGTGGCGACGGCGGTCGACTACGGCACGTTCACGATCCTGGTGGAGGTAGTCGGCATCTACACCGGCACCTCGCGGGCGCTGGGCGCGCTCCTCGGGGCCATCACCAACTTCACCGTCAACAAGGTCTACACCTTCAAGACCCGGGACAACTCGGTGCTGGTGGAGGTGCCGCGCTACGCGGCCATCTCCCTCACCTCGCTGCTCCTCAACACGGTCGGGGTGATCCTGCTCGCCGAGGGCCTGCGCTGGAACCCGCTGGTGGCGGCGGCGGTGGTCGGGGTGGGCGTCTCGCTCTGCTGGAACCTGCCCTTGCACCGCATCTTCGTCTTCCGCGAGCAGACCGGCAGGCACCGGCCGGTGCTGGCGCTGATCGGCGCCATCGCCTCGGGCTTCGCGGCCATGGCGGTGCTCTTCGTCTCCTACGGCAACCCTTTCGCCGAGGAGGAGGTGCACGGCTTCTCCAGCGCCCTGCCCGACGGCGCTTCCCTCACCCAGGCCAGCTTCCTTCCCAAGCTGCGACCGGAGGCGTTCTACTCCGAGAACTACTCCTTCCTCTTCAGCGCCGAGGACGGCTCCTTCGCCCGGGTGCAGTTCCTCGTCTCCAACGCCGGCCTGGAGGGCCACGGCAAGGGCGCGGTCCGGGCGGTGGTGGTGGCGCCCGACGGCCGCACCGTGGAGGACGGGGAAGCCTTCGAGAGCGGGGAGTGGAGCGTGCAGCCGGAGGGAGCGATCGAGATGGGCGCCTCCCGGCTGACCATGGGCCCCGACGCCAGCCACCACGTCCACTTCGCCAGCCGCAAGCTGGTGGTCGACGCCACCGTGCTGCCCGAGACCCGGCCGGTGCGTCCCGGCGGCGGCCGGGTGGTGTTCGATGCCGGCGGGCACGCCGTCTTCGACCAGACCATCTTCGCCTTGCGCAGCCGGTTCGAGGGCTCGCTCTGGAGCGGCGGCACGGGCATGCGGCGGGTGCGCGGAGACTGCTATGCCGACACCTCCTACTCCACGGTGCCGGCCTACAAGAGCGCCTCGCTCTGGTACCGGATGGAGGCGTTCTCCGACGACCAGGGGAGCAGCGCCGCCCTGGCCGTCCTCTTTCCCCCGGAGGGGACGCGGCTGCCCCCGCAGGGCTGGCTCTACACCAGCCGGGGGGGCGAGATGGAGGTCCGCTCCACCGACGTGAAGATCGCCTTCGACGCCCCCCGGCACGAGCCCGGCGGGCACTTCCAGTACGACGTGCCCCAGAAGGTGGCGGTGGTCGCGCGGGGCGCGGGCGGCGAGACCGTGACGGTGCGGGTAGAGGCGAAGAAGCTTCTCTACCGCCAGGACGTCCTCGACGAGATGGGGCCGCTCTCCCGCTTGCTGGTGAGCACCTGGGCGGCGCCCATGGGCTACACGTACGAGAACGATTACGAGCTTCGCGTGGAGAGGCCAGGCCAGGAACCGGTGGTGCGCACCGGGCAAGCGCTCTCCGAATTCTCCTTCGCCAACAAGCCCGCGAACCTTCCCGCCTTCTGACGGGCACCCTCCGCGCGCTCTTGCCGCAGGCGCTGCTGTACCAGCGCTTTCCCTGGTTTTTTGCCTTCTGCACCGCGGTTTGAGATGTGTTAGGACGTGCCCGCGCGCTCTTCCGGCGGGTCGGAATCGAACTGGCCGCAGCGGCTTCTCAAGACGACGAAATGACCCTCAAAGCCCCGCACATCCAGACGGAAATTCCCGGGCCCCGCTCGCGGGAGATGGTGGCGCGGGAGCAGAGGAACCTGGCGCCGGGCCTGCAGGGGTTCGCCCTCAGCTCGGGCATCGCGGTGGAGCGCGCCGAGGGCTCGGTGATCGAGGACGTGGACGGCAACCGGTACGTCGATCTGATCGGCGGAATCGGGGTGAACAGCCTGGGCCACTGCCACCCCGCCTACACCAGGGCCCTGCACGAGCAGCTCGACAAGGTGACGGTGGGATCCTTCACCAGCGCCCCCCGGGCCGAGCTGATCAACGAGGTGGCGAAGCTCACCCCCAAGGGCGTGGACAAGGTGCAGCTCTACTCCAGCGGCGCGGAGGCGGTGGAGAGCGCCTTCCGGCTGGCCATGAACCACACCGGCCACCACGAGGTGGCCGGCTTCTGGGGCGGGTTCCACGGCAAGACCGCCCGCGCCCTCTCCGTCAACGGGGCGGGGAACGCCAAGACCTACGGTCCCGTCCCTCCGGGGCACGTCCTCCCCTTCGCCAACTGCTATCGCTGCCCCCTCAAGCTCGAGCCGGAAAGCTGCGGGATCGCCTGCGCCGACCTTGCCGCCGAGCAGCTGCGCCAGCAGAGCACCGGGAGCGTGGCGGCGGTGATCATGGAGCCCCTCCAGGGCACGGCGGGCAACGTCATCCCCCCTCCGGAGTTCATGGTGCGCGCGCAGCAGATCGCCAAGGAGCACGGCGCGCTCTTCATCTCCGACGAGATGATCACCGGCTTCGGCCGCACCGGCCGCTGGTTCGCCTGCGAGCGCAGCGGGGTGACGCCCGACATCATCACCATCGGCAAGGCGTTCGGGGCGGGGTTCCCCATCAGCGGCGTGGTGGCCAGGGCGGAGGTGGCGCAAGCGAAGCCCTGGGCCAACCCCAGCGGCTCCTCCTCCTCCTACGGCGGCAACCCGCTGGCCGCCGCGGCGGCGCTGGCCAGCCTGCGCACCCTGCAGAAGGACGACGTGCTGCGCAACGTGCGCGAGGTGGGCCGGGCGATGCTGGAGGAGCTGCGCACCTGGCCCGACCGCCTGCGCTGGGTGGGCGACGTGCGCGGCGAGGGTCTCTTCCTCGGCGTGGAGCTGGTCGCCGACCGGCAGACCAAGGAGCCGCTGGCGAAGAAGATCTGCGGGGAGATCTTCCAGGACGGCTTGCGGCGGGGTCTACTGGCGATGAGCTACACCCACGCCATCCGCCTGCAGCCCGCGCTCACCATCGACCGGAAGACTGCCCTGGCGGGCCTCGAGCTCCTGCGCGAGTCCATCGAGGCGGTGGCAAGGCGGCAGGGGGTTTCGTAAGGGCGATGGAACAGCTCTCGCGGACGGCGCGATTCTGGCAGTGGTGGGCGGCCCTTTCGCTCCGCCGGCCCTGGACGCTCGCGCTGATCGCCACCCTGGCCTTCTTCGCCTCCTTGCCCGCGGCGGTGCGCCTCTACGGCGACCTGCGCACGGACCTGCGCGAGCTTTTGCCCCAGGGCGCGCCGGCGGCGGTGGCCCTGCAGGAGCTGGAGAAGCGCATCGGCGGGTTCTCGCACCTGAACATCGTCGTCCGCACCGACGATCTGAAGGCGGGGGAGCGATTCGTGGACGCGCTGGCGGCGAAGCTGAAGGAGGTGCCGCCCTCGCTGGTCGCCAACGTGCACTGGCGGGTGGACGCGGAGCGGGAGTTCCTCGACCAGCACGGGGCGCTCTACGCGGAAGTGAAGGACCTGGTGGCGGCGCGCGACGCGCTCAAGGCGAAGATTGCCCAGGCAAACCCGCTGATGCTCGACCTGGCCGACGAGGCGGACAAGAGCCCCGCGCCCGATCTGGACGAGGCGGTGGGGCGGATCAAGTCCGCCTACGCCCGGCTGGACCGGTACCCCGACGGCTACCTGGCGGGGGAGAACGGGCACACGCTGGTGATGCTGGTGTCCCCGCCGGGCGCGGCGGTCAGCCTGGAGGACGACCAGCGCATCTTCGCCGCGGTGGACGGGGCGGTGAAGGAGCTGAACCCCAAGAGCTTCCACCCCAGCATCCAGGTGGGGTACGGGGGGGAGATCAAGGGGCTGATCGAGTCGCAGGAGGCCCTGGTCCGCGACCTGGCCCTCTCCAGCGCCCTCACCTTGAGCGCAGTGGGGCTGGCGCTGTTCCTCTACTACCGCACGCTCCGCTCGGTGCCGCTCCTGGTGCTCCCGCTCTTCACCGGCGTCGCCCTCACCTTCGCCCTCTCCCGGGGCGTGATCCACTACCTGAACCCCAACACCGCGTTCCTCGGGAGCATCATCGTGGGGAACGGCATCAACGCCGGGATCATCCTCCTCGCCCGCTACATCGAGGAGCGCCGGCACGGCTCGGACGTCCACCGGGCGCTGCCCCTGGCCCTGCGCGCCACCTGGATCGCCACCTTCGCCGCCGGCGGCGCCGCCGCAGCCAGCTACGGCTCGCTGGGCTTCGTCAGCTTCCGCGGGTTCAACCAGTTCGCCTTCATGGGCTTCTTCGGGATGGTGATCTGCTGGACCACCACCTACGCGCTCATGCCGGCGCTGATCGGCCTTCAAGAAAGGTACTGGCCCTTCGGCGACCTCACCCCGCCCCGCCGCGGGCGGGTGGTGGGCTGGCTGGCGGGGCCCTTCGCCCAATTGGTCACGAAGAAGCCGCTGGTGCCGGTGTTGATCACGGTGGCGCTGGCGGGCGCCTCCATCTACGCCGGCTACGTCTTCGCCCAGGAGCCCATCCTCTACGACTTCACCAAGCTGGGCAGCCGGTCCAGCGAGAACAACGGTCGGGGATTCTGGGACAAGCACGTGGACGCGGTGCTGCAGTCGTACCAGACGCCCACCGTGGTCCTCACCCGGTCGCCGGCGGAGGCGCAGGCGGTGGCCGCCGCGGTGGAGAGGGCGAAGGAGCAGGAGGGGGAGCGCTCCACCATCGAGTCGGTGGTGACCCTGCAGCAGTTCCTCCCCAAGGACCAGCCGCGCAAGCTGGAGCTGCTCAGGGAGATCTTCTCCATCCTCGACAAGCGGCCGGAGGCGAAGCTTCCCCCGGAGATCCGCCGGCTGCGCAGGAACACCCGGCTGGAGCCGGTCTCCCTGGCCGACGTCCCCGAACGGCTCACCCGCGCCTTCTTCGAGAAGGACGGGCAGCGCGGCCGGATCGTCCTGGTGTTCCCCACCCTCGCCACCGACAGCTCGAACGGCCGGGCGCAGATCCAGCACGCCCGCACGGTGCGCGAGGCGGCCCACCGGGTGGACAAGGAGGCGATGGTGGCCGGGCAGATCGTGCTCACCACCGACATCTTCCAGGCCATCACCGACGACGGGCGCTTCACCGCCATGCTCAGCTTCTTGGCCGTGGCCCTGCTCACGGTGTTGGTGATGCGCAGCCTGCGCGACGGGGCCTGGGTGATCGCCTCGCTCACCCTGGGGGTGCTCTGGGGAGCGGGGGCCATGCAGGCGCTCTCCCTGAAGCTGAACTTCGTCAACTTCGCCGTCCTCCCCATCACTTTCGGCATCGGGGTGGACTACGCGGTCAACCTCTACCAGCGCTACCGGCAGACCTGCAGCGTGGAGGAGGCGCTCTCCTCCTCGGGCGGGGCGGTGGCCCTCTGTTCGGTGACCACCATCATCGGGTATGCCACGCTGGTGACCGCGGACAACCAGGCGATCCAGAGCTTCGGGCTGACGGCGGTGATCGGGGAGATCACCTGCCTGACGGCGGCGCTCTTCGCCCTGCCGGCCGTGATCTCCCTGCGCGATCGCCACCGCACCGCCTCCTTGCCGGCCGACGCGGCCGAACAGGGAGCGGCCTAGCGTGCCTGCGGTGCTGCGGCCGCGCCCCGACCAGCTGCGGGCGGCGCACCCCTTCTTCCGCCTCTGGATCCCTGCCCTCTCCGCCGCCTACCTCGTCCTGCTCTGCGTCATGGGGGGCCCGGGGCCGGAGCACTTCGCCCTGGTGATCATCGCCCTGGTGCTGGCGCTGTGGAACGACTCCAGCCGGAAGCTGGCGCTGGTGGGGCTGCCCTACCTGCTCTACGCCCTGGTCTACGACTCCATGCGCTGGTACGCGGACGACATCCGCTCGCCGGTGATCCACGTCCGCGAGCCGTACGACTTCGACCTGCGCTTCTTCGGCATCCACGGCCTCACCCCCAACGAGTGGTGGCAGAAGCACACCAGCCCCGTGCTCGACTTCTTCTGCGGGCTGGCCTACACGCCGATGTTCTTCATCGGCGAGTCGGTGCTCCTCAGCATCTGGTTCGTGGCCAAGGGGCAGGTGCGCCGCGCCGAGCGGTTCACCTGGATCTTCGTGATCGCCAACTTCCTCGGGTTCGCCTGCTACTACGTCTACCCGGCGGCCCCCCCCTGGTACGTGGCGGCGCACGGCTTCGCCGTGGACATGAGCGTGCGGGCCTCGCCCGCGGGCGCCATCCGCTTCGACCACCTGATCGGCATTCCCCTGATGCAGGGCTTCTACGGGAAGAGCGCGGACGTCTTCGGCGCCATCCCCAGCCTGCACGTGGTCTATCCCTTCCTGGCGATGATCTACGGCTGGCACCTGCGCCGCTTCCGCTGGGTGGGGTTCTTCTACTTCTTCCTCGTCTGCCTGAGCGCGGTCTACCTCGATCACCACTACCTGCTGGACATCTTCCTCGGGCTGGGAATCGCGCTCCTGGTGATGGCGGTGGCGCGCCTGGCGTTGGGCTCGGTGGAGCCGCGGCGGGTGGCGGACGAGGAAGAGGAGCCCGCGCTCGCCCCCGCTCGGACCTGAGCGGGATTGCGTGTTAGGAAGATGAGGGACCCTGCCCCTGGGGGAGCGGCGCGCATGATCCGCATCACGCACCTGACGGGCAGCCGCAAGGGCAAGGTCGATTCCTCGGGGAAGCCCACGGTCCGCCTGGGCCGCGCCAAGGACTGCGACGTGCGCTTCGACGCCCAGGGCGACCCCAAGGTCTCCAACCACCACGCCGAGTTCCTCTACGAGGACGGGAGCTGGTTCGTGGTGGACACGGCCAGCACCAACGGCACGCTGATCGAGGGCAAGCGCATCGTCAAGCACCGGCTGCGCCAGGGCGAGGAGGTGCAGATCGGCTCCGGCGGGCCGCTGGTGAAGGTGGAGTTCGACGCCAAGGACGGCGCGGGGGGATCGATGAAGACCGAGGCGGTGCGCCTCGACTCCCTGCAGCCGCCGCCGCCGGCCTTCGACGCCACCACCGAGCTGCGGCGAGTCTCCGCGGAGCTGGAGCAGAGCACGGACACCGCCACCGCCCGGCTGGCGGAGGTGGCCGCGAAGAAGGTGGCCGAGGAGCGTGCCAAGGCGGGAGGCAAGTCGTCGGGCCGCACCCTGATGATCATGGCCGGCACCATGAAGGAGGTGCAGAACTCCGCCCGCAAGAAGACCGCCCGGCGCTGGGTGAAGGTGGTGGCGGCGGTGGGCGGGGTGGCGACGGTGGTGGTGCTGGCGATGGGGGTGGTGATCGGGCGGCAGCGGCGGCAGATCCGCGAGCTGGTGGAGCAGAAGCAGCGCATCGACCAGGAGATCGAGGCCGTCCAGCACCAGATGAACGAGGAGGAGGACGGCGAGCGCCTCGGCGCCCTGGAGGACAAGCTCACCACCCTCACCGGGAACGCCAAGCACACCCTGGCCGAGCTGAAGCAGTCGGACCAGGACACGGCCAGCGAGCTGGCGCAGGCAGGCGACGACCTGGACCGGCAGATCCGCGACATCCTGCGCAAGTTCGACGCCGAGACGTACGCCGTGCCGCCCATCTTCAAGGACCGGCTGAAGTTCCACATCGACGAGCTGGCGAAGGCCCCCAACCTCAAGTTCGTCTACTCGCGCAAGCAGCGCTATTGGCCGATGATCACCCGCGAGTTCAACGCCCTCGGCTTGCCGGAGGAGATGGCCTATCTGGCCTGGGCGGAGACGCAGTTCGATCCCAAGGCGAAGAGCTCCGCCGGCGCGGCGGGCATGTGGCAGATGACCGCCACCACCGCCCAGGGTTACGGGCTGACGGTGGACGGGAAGGTGGACGAGCGGTTCGATCCGGCCAAGGAGACCAAGGCGGCGGCGCGCCACATCGCCAACCTGCTCGCGGAGTACGGGAGCGACTCCTTCATGCTGGCGATCGCCTCCTACAACCGGGGCGAGGCCGGCGTGCGCCGGGTGCTGCACCAGGTGGCCCAGGAACCCGGCGGCTTCCGCAAGGAGAAGCGGGACTTCTGGCACCTGTACCGGACCAAGAAGCTTCCCGAGGAGACGCGGGAGTACGTGCCCAAGGTGCTGGCGGCGGCGATCGTGTCGCGGGAGGCGAAGAAATACGGGCTGGAGTGAGGTCAGCGCGGTCGTGAGACGGTTTCCCGTCTGGCTCGCCATCGGAGGCTGCTGCTTGCTCCGTATCCAGCCCGCCTTGGCGGCGGGTCCATTCATACGCGGATCTCGCTTTCAAGGCGCCGCCCATGCTCGAGCGCGTCAACCGATCGGCCAAGAGGACCGGCCTGGCGGGATGGCCCGACCTTCCGGAGACCGAGACGATCCTCTCGAGCGGAATCGCACTCTCTTCCGATGCCCTGGCAAATCGCGTCTGGCGCAATCCCCGCGTATCGTGGCTTGTTGAGGGCGACTCGGGCCGCTGGAGCGCGCTGGTCCTCATGCGCGTCCCCGGTCAGACGGCGCAGAACGGTGGCGAGGCACATGCGCTCGCTTGGATCCACGACGTATTCGGAGAAACCCGAGTCGAACGATTGCACCTCTGGGACGACCGCGAACGGGCGGCAAGCGCCGAGCGAGAGTGGTTTTTTGGCGGCGGAGATGTCCTGGACACTTGCCTGAATCCCGGCGTCGACGTTGACGCGACTGCGGGGCTCGCATCGACGATCGCAATGGTCTCTCCGAACGCGCCATGCCTTCTTGATGTCGGCCCTCCAGAGAGCGACAACACACAAACACTCGCATACGATCCGCATCTCGGCGTGGCGCCGCTCGTCGAGGCGCGCTCACCGACGATGAGGGAAGGTTCGAGGACGAGCCTGAGCTGCGCGTCACCGGGTGGGCCCCCGGCCTGCCTCGAAGCTTGTTGGCCCGCGCTCGGATCGCTGGTGGCTCGCGGCAGACCGTCTTCTTCCGGACCGATCATGTGATGTACGCGGCATCGCGGGAATCCTGGAGGAAGTGGCATGGAGCCCGGTCTGAGAAGCGGGATGCGGGCAAATCATCGGCTCCTTCCCGTGGCCTGAGTCGCTCAGGCCGCTCTCGGCAGTTCCCCGTAACGGACGGCCCCCACCCGCAACATCCACCACCGCGGTTCGGCGACCAGCGGCGACGAGTCGCCTGCCCAGGCGGTGGAGCAGAACGGGTCGATCCCCGCAGGCGCGGGGCGTCCGTCCCTCAGGGCGTGCATGCGCCAGTTGTCCAGCACGTAGCGGACGGCGTTCGCCGCCTGGCGCGGCGAGCGAAGCAGCTGCGCGTGGTAGCGGTCGGCGAAGACCTGGCCCTTGCGGCCCATCACCTTGTTCAGCGCCCGCGCCATCCGCACCAGCAGCCCCTTGATGGCCCGGCCGAGCGCGATCTGGTCAGCGGCCTCGACGATGAAGTGGATGTGGTTGCCCTGGATGGAGAAGTGGATGAGCCGCACGCCGAACCGGTTGCACCCCTTCTGCAGCGCCTGGCGCAGGGCTCCGTGGAAGCAGCGCTGCGAGCGCAGGTTCCAGACGTCGTCGCAGACCCGGGTGGTGACGTGCACGGCGCCGTTGCGGAACTTCACCCGCACCCGGTGCTTGACGTTGGGCCGCGCCGACTTCCGCTTGCGCCCCGCGCCCTTCCTCTTCCCACCCCACTGCCGGAACGGAAGCTCCTGCTGACCCTTCTTCATTCTCCCAGCGTAGCGAGGGGGTCCGACAATCCCGCCGACGCCCCGTTCGCTGCCCGCCCGCTCGGACCCGGGGCACGATGTCCGCCCAACCAACCCGAGCGCCGCCCGCAGGGATGTACGCGCCAACCAACCCGCTCGCACCCCCCGGCACGATGTCCGCCCAGCCATGTTGAACAGGCGGACATGCGATCCGGTGGAGCGCTCCGTTCAGCGGCCTGTTGCGCACCGCTGGCTGGCTGCTCAGTCCCGCCGCGCCGCCTGGAACGCAGGGCGCGCCCTCAAACCGTCCACGTACCCCTGCGCCGTGGGAAGATCGCCGCCGAGCACGCCGACCACCGACGCCCAGTTGAGCACGCTGCCCAGCACCACGTCGGCCGCGGTGAGGCGGTCGCCGAAAAGAAAGGGGCCAGGCCGCAGCGCTTCGTCGGCGAACCGGGCCGCGGTGAGAAAGCTGGCGCGGCTTTCAGCCGCGATGGACGGGATGCGCTTTTCCTCCGGCCGCCTGGAAGTGTGCGCCACGAACTGCTCCACCAGCGGCTCCAGGGTGGCCATCGCGTAGATCACCCACTGGTAGTACGTCCCTCGCTTTCCCTCCGGCGGGCCCATCCCCTTCTCGGGAAACTTGTCAGCCAGGTGGAGGATGATGGCCGCCGACTCGATGAGCATGACCTCCCCGTCCTGCAGCGCGGGGACCGCGTTCAGCGGGTGCACCTTCCTCCGGTACTCCTCGCTCTTCGCGTAGGCCAGATCGATCCGCTCCAGCTGGTACGGCACCCCCAGCTCCTCCAGCATCCAGCGGACCCGGCTGGCGCGCGTCTTGGGAATGTAGAAGAGCTTCAGCATGCACGCGCTCCTGCTTTGGCCGCGTCCAGCCCGATCGCCTCGCGCAGCGTCAACCCGTCCCTGCGCAAGAGCCCGGCCAGACCGCGGGAGATCCTCCTGGGCAACCCCGGCCCCTCGTATACCAGCGCCGTGTAGATCTGGACCAACGACGCCCCCGCCCGGATCCGCGCG
>DATKAG010000228.1:0-9037 GCA_035498355.1 Myxococcales bacterium
CTGGGGCGACCTGATCGACTACCTGGACAACGATGGCCACACCCGCAGCATCCTCATCTACATGGAGTCGGTGGGCGACGCCCGCGCCTTCCTCTCCGCCGCCCGCGAGGTGGCGCTGCGCAAGCCGATCATCGTCCTCAAGGGGGGGCGCACCGCCCAGGCGGCGCAGGCGGCGGCCTCGCACACGGGGACGCTGGCGGGGAGCGACCAGGTGCTGACCGCGGCCTTCCGCAGATCCGGGGTGCTGCGGGTCGACTCCATCTCCGACCTGTTCTACATGGCCGACGCGCTGGCCAAGCAGCCCCGGCCGCGGGGACGGCGGCTGGCGATCGTCACCAACGCCGGCGGGCCGGCCGTCCTCGCCACCGACGCCCTGGTGGCCGGCGGCGGCGAGCTTTCCGCCCTTTCCGGCGAGGGGATGCCCAAGCTGAACGCGCTGCTCCCGCCGCAGTGGAGCCACGCCAACCCCATCGACATCCTCGGGGACGCCGACCCCGAGCGCTACGCGAAGACGCTGGAGATCGCCGGCGACGAGAAGGACAGCGACGGCCTCCTGGTGATCCTCACTCCCCAGGACATGACCGAGCCCACCCTCACCGCCGACCGGCTCAAGCCCTACGCGCACCGCAGGGGCGACAAGCCGGTGCTGGCCAGCTGGATGGGCGGGCTGGAGGTGGCCGCCGGGCGGCAGATCCTCTCCGACGCGGGCATCCCCACCTTCCGCTATCCGGACACGGCCGCGCGGATCTTCAACTACATGTGGAAGTACACGTACAACCTGCACGGCCTCTACGAGACGCCCACGCTGGCGGAGGAGGCGGCGGGCGGGACGGCGCGGGCGCGCGACATCCTCCTGGCGGCGCAGGAGCAGGGCCGCAGCTTGCTCACCGAGCTGGAGTCGAAGCGGGTGCTCGAGGCCTACGGCATCCCGGTGG
Source organism: Myxococcales bacterium (assembly GCA_035498355.1). Lineage (GTDB taxonomy): Bacteria > Myxococcota > Myxococcia > Myxococcales > 40CM-4-68-19 > 40CM-4-68-19. The sequence goes on from DATKAG010000228.1 coordinate 936, forward strand.
TGGAGACCCGCGCCGCCCGGACCGGGGAGGAGGCCGTGGCCCACGCCGAGAGCCTGGGCTACCCGGTGGTGGTGAAGCTCGACTCCCGCACGGTCACCCACAAGAGCGACGTGGGCGGCGTGCAGCTGGACCTGCGCGGCGCCCAGGCGGTGCGCGAGGCGTTCGCGAAGATCCGCTCCCGGGTCCAGGCCGGCGACTTCGACGGCGTCACCGTGCAGCGGATGGTGCCCATCGACGGGTACGAGCTGATCGTGGGCAGCAGCATCGACCCGCAGTTCGGGCCCGTCCTGCTCTTCGGCACCGGCGGGGTGCTGGTGGAGGCGTTCCAGGACCGCTCGCTGGCCCTGCCTCCCCTGAACACCACCCTGGCCCGGCGGATGATGGAGCAGACGAAGATCTTCTCCGTGCTGCGCGGGGTGCGCGGCCGCAAGCCGGTGGACGTGTCCGCCCTGGAGAAGCTCCTGGTGCGCTTCAGCCAGCTGGTGATCGAGCAGCGGGCCATCAAGGAGGTCGACATCAACCCGCTGCTCGCTTCCGGCGCGGGGCTGGTGGCCCTCGACGCGCGGATGGTCTTGCACAAGCCGGGCGAGAAGATCGCCCCCCTCGCCATCGGTCCTTATCCCTCGCGCTACGAGGGGCGGGCGCCGCTGAAGATGGGGGGCGAGGTGACCATCCGGCCCATCCGCCCGGAGGACGAGCCGAAGATGGTGGAGTTCCACAAGACGCTCTCGGACGAGAGCGTCTACTACCGCTACGCCGGCACGCTGAAGCTGGACATGCGGGTGGCCCACGAGCGGCTGGCCCGGCTCTGCTTCATCGACTACGACCGGGAGATGGCGCTGATCGCCGAGCGGGAGGGAAAGCTGGTGGCGGTGGCCCGGCTCACCCGGCTGTCGGGAACGCGGGACGGCGAGTTCGCGCTGCTGGTGAGCGACTCGATGCAGGGGCAGGGGCTGGGGCGCGCCCTGCTCTCCCGGCTCTTCGACGTGGGCAGGGACTGGAAGCTGGCGCGCATCGTGGCCACCATCCTGCCCGGCAACGTGCCCATGAGGCGCGTTTGCGAGAACCTGGGATTCACGTTCCACGGAGAGACGGACGCAGTGAAGGTGCTGTAGGGGACTTCGTTCACGGCCACGTCAACGTCGAATCGACGGTTCACCAGGCCACCAGTTCTCCGAGGTGCGCGGCCACGCAGCGGCCCAGCACGTCGAGGTCGTAGCCGCCCTCGAGCAGGGAGACGATGCGGCCGGAGGCGTAGCGGAGGGCGACGTCGCGCACCTGGGCGGTGACCCAGGAGTAGTCGCTCTCCTGGAAGCGGAGGAAGGCCATCCCGTCGTCGCGGTGCGCGTCGAAGCCGGCGGAGAAGAGGATGAGCTGGGGCTGGAAGCGGTGCAGGGCGGGCAGCCAGTCCTGCTCCACCGCGGCGCGGAACTCGCGGCTGCCGGCGCCCGCTTCCAGGGGGACGTTGACCATCCGCTCCGAGCGGCCCTCGACGCCCGAGCCCGGGTAGAAAGGGTGCTGGAAGGTGGAGACCATCAGCACCCGGGAATCGTTGCGGAAGGCGTCCTCGGTACCGTTGCCGTGATGCACGTCGAAGTCCACCACCGCCACCCGCGTAAGTCCCAGGCGATCGAGGGCGTGGGCCGCCGCCACCGCCACGTTGTTGAAGAAGCAGAAACCCATTGCCCGCGCACGCTCCGCGTGGTGGCCGGGCGGGCGCACGGCGCAGAAGGCCGCGTCCGCCTTGCCGCCGAGCACCAGCTCCACGCCCAGCACCGCCGCCCCCGCCGCCCGCAGCGCCGCCCGGAAGGTGTGGGGATTCATCGCCGTGTCCGGGTCGATCTGCACCAGCCCTTCCTTGGGCGACAGCGCCGCCAGCGCGTCGACGTAATCCGGATCGTGCACCCGGAGGAGCTGCTCCCGGGTGGCCAGCGGGGCCTCGTGGCGGGAGATGACGTAATCCAGCCGGGAGGTGATCAGCTTGTCCTCGATCGCCGCCAGGCGCTCGGGCCGCTCGGGATGTCCCTCGCCCATCTCGTGCAGCTGGCACTCGGGATGGGTGATGAAGGCGAGGCTCACGCGCTGGAAAATAGCGCGCGCGAGCGAGGGGTGCGAGAGCAGGCGCGAATCGCTCCAGGAGGAGCACTTTGGCGCGTTGAGACTCCCTTCCATGTGTCCGTAGTCTCTGGGGAACCAACCGAGCGATCGCATGGCGCACGGTGCGCCTCCCCCTCGCTCCAGGAGAAGTGAATGAAGACTCTGACCACGATTGCAGCGGCGGTACTGCTCTGTCTTTCCACTTCGGCGCGCGCGGAGAGCACGCGCCGTTCGTCCTCCCCGGCCTCGAGCAGCCAGAGCTCGAGCTCGAAGCTGCAGCTCGGCATCGACGCCAGCCTGGGGATGCCCATCGGCAACTACGCCGACGTGAATGGCTTCGGCGGCGGCGTGCTGGTCACCGCCGAGTACCCCCTGATGGCGGAGCTGGGCGCCACCGCGCGCATCGGCTTCGACTACCACACCGACAAGACCGTCGCGGCCGGCCTCGACGCTCACGTGCACTCGATCCCGGTGCTCTTCGGCGTGAAGTACTACGCGATGGGGGCGCACGATGGTCTGTTCGCGGCGGCCGAAATGGGCCTGTTCGACCTGATGTTCAGCTCCACCGTCGGCAGCTCCAGCGAAGTGAAGTTCGGCGGCGGCCTGGGCCTGGGCTGGCAGATGAAGCAGTGGAACGCCCGGGTGAACCTGCACGCGCAGGACTTCGGCAGCTTCGGCGATACCCTGATGCTGAGCGCCGGCGTGGGCTACCAGTTCGGCGGGTTCTAAGCGCTCGAACGAGAGGAAACACGATGCGGGGGCACGCCCTGGTGGTGTGCCCCTGTGTCGTTTTCAGCGGACGGTGTCGAGCTGCTCGAGCCACGCCTCCCGCACCTCGTGGGGCACGTCGGGGAAGAGGCGCAGGCCGGTGAGCGACTCCACCTCGCCAGGGCGCACCCGGAACGGGCGCCAGTCGGCCGATCTCTCCACCAGCGCGTCGTCGTTCGGCATCAGGACCGCGATCACCCGCGTCCGTGCCGTCACCTCGCCCAGCGTCTGGCCCGGGCGATCGAGGACCACCGCCACCTTGAAGGCAGCGTCGGGCACCGCCACCGCGTCGGCCCCGATGGTCCGGGGCGCGCCGGTGAAGACTCCGCCCGCCACCACCGAGAGCTCCGTCCCGGAGCGCGCCAGCCCCCGCAGGTAGGACTCCAGCTTCTCCCAGGGCCCGCCGTTCAGGTGATCGGCCTGGGGAAGCACGTTGGTGAGATAGAAGGTGCTCCGGTTGTCGGCCACGGTGGCGGTGCGATCCTCGGAGGGGCAGAGATGGCCCCGATCCCACCCGCTGCCGGCGTAGTCGGCGAGCTGGGCCTGGGGGACCCTGGGCGGGAGCGTGTCGTCGGGGCGGAAGTCGTCCTGCCGGGGGACGGGCCCCAGCCAGGCCGCGCCGAGCTGCCAGCTCACCCAGTTCGCCACCCGGCGCGCGCCGTCGTAGGAGACGACGTACTGGGGCTTCACCGAGAGGTATCCGGGAGGGGCCGTCGCACTGCTCGCCCCGGGCAGGCCCAACCGGGTGTGCACGCTCAGCGCCGCACCCTTGGCGTTGAGCACCGAGACCGCCACCGGCGCCGACCAGCCCAGGTTGCCGGCGGCGTCGTGGGCGATGGCGGCGAGGAGGTGGAAACCGTTGCTGGCCGACAGCGTGTCCCAGCCGACGGCCCAGGGCTCGCCGGCGGCGGTGGCGAACACCGTCCCGTCCAGCGCGAAGTCGACGGAGGAGACTCCCTGGGGATCGGAGGCGGACGCCTGCAGGCGGATCACGCCTTCCACCCGCGCGTCGTCGGCCAGGTCCAGGAGCACCACCGTGGGAGCGCCGGGGCATTGGCCCTCGCAGCGGGGGCCGCAGCGGAGGCAGAGAAGCGAAACCAGGGCGGGAAGGAGGAGCGCACGCATGGGCGAGCAGGTAGCAGCGGCCCGCTCGCAGCGGCATCGGGCAGCCGGCCGACACGGCGGGCTGAAACCGGCGCGGCCAGCACGTCACCATCGACCAGCTTCCGGAGGTCAAATGGTCAGCGCCCTGCCCCTCTTCGCCGTTTTTTCGCTGGTTTCCGCCGCCGCCGCGGCCCGCACCGAGGAGCGCGCGGTCCCGCGGTTCGACGCCCTGGAAGTCGCCTCGGGGATCCGGGTGACGGCGGAGATCGGTCAGCAGCGGCCGGTGCGGATCGAGGCCGGCGACGAGGTCCTGCCGCTGCTGGACATCCGGGTGGTGGACGGCGCCCTGCGCATCGGTTTCAAGCCGGACACGCGCTACCACGGCGGCGGGAGCGTCGACGTCTTCGTGCAGACTCCGGAGCTGCGGGCGGTGGCGGCCAGCGGCGGGGCCATCGTGCGCGCCACCTTCACCCGGGACCGCGAGCACGCCGTGCAGGCCAGCGGCGGCGCCGAGCTGCACATCAAGGGCGTGGACGCCGGCCGCCTGTCCGTCCAGGGCTCCGGGGGCGCGGTGATCGAGCTGGAGGGAAGCGCGGACAACCTGGATCTGCAGATGTCGGGCGGGACGCAGCTCCACGGAAGCAAGCTCTCCCTCAAGGACGTGGCGGTGCAGGCGAGCGGGGGATCGCAGGCGGAGATCCGGGCCGAGGGAAGGATCCGCGGCAGCCTGTCAGGCGGATCGGAGCTGCACGTCCGCGGCGGCGCGAAGGCGCAGGTCGCCGCGTCGGGCGGGTCGTCGGTGGAGGTGGAGGAGTGAGACGAGTCGTTGACGTGATCGTTGACGTCATTCGTTGACGTTGACGTGGCCGTAACGTGGCCGTTGACGTGGACGATCACGACCACGTGCTTTGCTGCTCAGCGTCCCTCTCGCGGGGCCTGCTGCTGCACCCGCACCGGCGAGCCGTCCGGCACCTCGGGGCTGAGGTTCAAGGCCACCAGCTCGCCGCCGCGCAGGCCGTCGAGGACCTCCACCTTGGACCCGTCGTCCGCGCCCAGGCGGACGCGCTGGAAGTGGACCTTTCCGTCCTCCACCAGGCCGACGTAGAGCTGGCCGCCCGAGGACATCAGGGCCTCGCTGGGGAGGAGCGGGCGGGGCGGGCCGTGCAAGGGGAGGCTGGCCTGCACGAAGCCGCCGGGATAGAGGCCCGGCGGAGGGTCGGAGAGATCGATCTCGCAGAGCATGGTCCGGGTGCGCGCGTCCAGGCTGTGGGAGATGCGAGAGATCTGCGCAGCGAGCGGCGGCTGATCGGGAGCGACCTGCAGCGACACCTTGTCGCCTACCCGCACCCGGGCGGCATCGTCCTGGCCCAGGTAGAGGGCGATGCGCAGGCGGTCGAGCTGGGCCACCTCCAGCAGCGGCTGGGCGGAGGAGGTGCTGCCGGTGGCCGCGGGCAGGAGCGCGCCAGGGTCGGCGTAGCGGGCGGTGACGGTGCCGTCGAAGGGAGCGCGCAGCACCTGGTAGGACTTCTGCACCTCGGCGCGGGCCAGCGCCGCGCGGGCCACCTTCACCCCCTCCTCGGCCGCCTCGCGATCCTGCACCGAGACCCGCCCCGAGCTGGAGAGGCGGACGACGCGGGCCAGCGACTGCTCGCGGAAGGTGAGCTCCGCCCTGGCCGACGCCACCTGCTCGTCCAGCTCGGGCGACTCCAGCACCGCCAGCTCCTGCCCCTTCTTCACCTTGTCGCCCTTGTCCACCCGCAGCGTCTTCACATACCCGCTCACCTTGGCGTAGAGCGTGGCCTGGAACTGCGCGCGCACCTCGGCGGGGAGGGAGACCAGGCGGTTGGCGGGCGCCACCTCCACCTTCGCCACCTGGACCATGGGCCCCTGGGCCAGCTCCTTCTCCAGCGCCTCCGCCTGCCGCGCCTGGGCGCTGCGCTCGCGGACGAAGAGCGCCCCGGCGCCGGCGGCGGCCGCGATCACCGCCGCGATGCTGCCGGCGGCCACCAGGCGGCTGCGGTTGCTCCGCTCATCCATGCGCGGCCTCGGAGGCGCCGCGGCTCTCGGCGGCGAACTTCTCGTCCAGCGCGTGCGCGGTGGGCGGCGCGGTGCGCAGGAGCGTGTAGACGGCGGGAACCACGAAGAGGGTGACGAAGGTGGCGACGACCAGGCCGCCGATCACCGCCCGTCCCAGGGGCGCGTTCTGCTCGCCGCCCTCGCCCAGGGCCAGGGCCATGGGGACCATTCCCAGGATCATCGCCAGCGCGGTCATCAGCACCGGCCGCAAGCGCATCTTGCCCGCCTCGATGGCCGCCTCCAGCACGGGCAGGTTCCGTCCCACCCGCACGTCGTTGGCGGCGCTCACCAGGAGGATGGAGTTCGAGGTGGCGATGCCCACCGCCATGATCGCTCCCATGAACGACTCGACGTTCAGGGTGGTGCCGGTGACCGCCAGCATCCAGAGGATCCCCACCAGCGCCCCCGGGACGGCGACGAGGATGATGAAGGGATCGAGGAACGACTGGAAGAGCACCACCAGCAGCAGGTAGACCAAGGCGATGGCCAGGATCAACCCGAGGCCCAGCCGGCCGAAGGCGGCGAACATGCTCTCGCTCTGGCCGCGCAGGGTGATGCGGGTGGCCTTGGGCAATTCTCCCAGTGAGGCGATGGCCTTCTCGATGCCCCGGGTGACGGAGCCGAGGTCGCGGCCGCCGGCGCTGGCCTGCACGTCCACCACCCGCTGCACGGAGACGTGGTTGATCATGGAGAGGCCGCTGGAGGGCTGCAGCCGCGCCACCGCCCCCAGGTAGGAGGCGCCCCCGACCGGGGCCTGGCCAGGGGTGGGCGTGCTGGTGGAGGTGAGGACCGCATCGCTGCGGCCCAGGGGCATGCCCAGGAGCGAGGAGACGGAGTCCACCTGCCGCACCGGCGTCTGCACCACCACGAAGTAGTTCACGTTGTTCTTCGGGTTGATCCAGAACGAGGGCGCAACCAGGGTGCTGGAGGCGAGCGAGACCAGCAGGTTGTTCGCCACGTCCCGCTCGGTGATGCCGATCTGCGCCGCCCGCGCCCGGTCCACCACCAGGCGCAGCGCCGGGTAGGAGAGAACCTGGGGAATGCGCACGTCGGTGGCGCCGGGGACGGCCTTGATCTTCGCCAGGAGCCTGCGGGCCACCCCGTAGCTCGCCTCCACGTTGGGCCCGTCGATCTGCACGTCGATGGGCGCGCTCATGCCGAAGTTCAGCACCTGGGAGACGATGTCCGCCGGCTGGAAGTAGAGGACCGACCCGGGAAACTCGTCGGGCAGCTCGCGGCGGATGCGCTCCATGTACTTCTCCGTGGGCGCGTGCTTCGGGTCGAGGGCGACGAGGATGTCGGCGTCCTGGCTGCCGGTGTTGTCGGTCTGCACGAACGCCTGGTTGTAGGAGATGGGCATCCCGATGTTGGAGTTGAGGGTGGAGAGCTCGGCAGGCGGCACGATGTCCTGGATGCGCCGCTCCAGGCGCGCCACCTGCCGCTCCGTCTCCTCCAGCCGGGTGCCGATGGGCGCCCGGTAGTGCAGGCGCATCTGCCCGGCGTCCACCGCCGGGAAGAAATCGAGCCCCACCACGAAGGGGAGCACCGCGGTGCAGGCCAGGACCAGCCCTCCGCAGCTCAGCACCAGGGCCCGGTGGTGCAGCACCGAGGCCAGCACCCGGCCGTAGGCCTCCTGGAAGCGGCCGAAGATGCCGTCGCGCCAGCGGTTGAACCGGGCCCCCAGGCCCTGCCCCTCGGGGTGCAGGGCCTCCTTCTCCATGAGGATGCGGGCCAGGGTGGGCACCAGGGTGCGGGAGAGCAGGTAGGAGGCCAGCATGGAGACCACCACGCCCAGGGCCAGGGGGGTGAAGAGGAAGCGGGCCGGGCCTTCCAGCAGCACCACGGGGAAGAACACCACGCAGATGGTGAGCGTTGCCGCCAGGGCGGGGAGCGCGATCTGCTGGGCGCCGTCGAGGATGGCCACCGTCAGCGGCTTCCCCAGGTGGCGGTTCCTGTGGATGTTCTCGACCTCCACGGTGGCGTCGTCCACCAGCATGCCGATGGCCAGGGCCAGCCCGCCCAGGGTCATGAGGTTGAGGGTGTGGCCGAAGAGGAAG
>DATKAG010000229.1:0-13887 GCA_035498355.1 Myxococcales bacterium
GCCGGGGAGCGCACCGCCGCTCCCCGCGCCCAGCGCCGCACCGCGCTCTCCCGCCCCGCCGGCGCTCCTGGCGCCCGCCGCCGGGCGCTCTACGCGGCCGCTCCCGTCGCGCTGCTGGTGCTCGGCGCCGGCTGGCTCGCCCGGCTCGCCGCCCGCCGCGAGCCGCTGCCCGGCAAGGTGATCGTGATGCCCTCGCCCTCCGTCGCCGCCGCCGATCTCTCCATCGACGGCCGCCCTTCGGGCCAGCTTCCCCCCTTCGTGCACACGCTCGCGCCCGGCCGGCACCAGATCGAGGTGCGCGCCCCGGGCTACAAGCCCTTCTCCGCCAGCGTGGAAGTGAAGCCCGGCGGCCAGCCGCTGGAGCTGAGCGCGCGCCTCGAGCCCGAGGCTCCCGCGCTCCCGCTCGAGCCCGCCGCGCCCGAAGCCACCGCAACGCCGCCGGCGCCACACCGCCCCTCGTCGCCCGTGCGCGCGCGCCAGGCCAAGGAAGCTCCGGCGGCCGCGCGCTCCGCCGCCACCGATCGGATCGCCACCGTCTCGCTGGCCGACCTCCCGGCCACGCCCGCCCCCGCCCCGGAACCCGGCTACCTGGTCCTCAAGACCACTCCCGCCGCCCGGCTCACCGTCGACGGCCGCGACCTGGGCCGCTGGACGCCCATCTCCCCCGCCAACCCGGTCTCCCTCCCTCCCGGCCCGCACACGCTCCTCCTGGAGACGGCCGACGGCCGCAAGCTGGAAGAGAAGGTGGAGATCGAATCGGGCAAGACCGCGCGCCTGGTGCGCCCGTTCCCGTAAGAAGAAGCTACTTGTCGAGCGGCAGGACCTTGCGGATGTACAGGTCGTTCCCGTTGTTCACGAACCCGTAGCTCTCGAAGAACGCGTGCCGCTCGTCCCGGTTCTCCGGCAGCAGCATCTCCACCCGCTTGCACCCCAGGGCCTCGCTGCGCCGCAGCGCCTGCTCCAGCAGGTCCTTCCCGATCCCCTTGTGCCGGTGCTCCGGCGCCACCACGAAGAGGTCGATGGACGCCACCCGCCCGCCCAGCCGGAGCTGCGGCCGGTGCGACATGGTGATCATCGCGTACAACCGCCCGTACGAGGCCGCGTCGTGCGCCACGAAGCTCTCCAGCTCCGGGTGCTGCACCACCCAGGAGAGCGCCGCCTCCTGCTCCTCGGCGGGCACGGTCCAACCCTCCAGGGCCAGCAGCTTGAAGGCGGCTTCCCGATCGCCGCGCTTGAGCGGGCGGATGCGCCAGTCCTTTCCCGCCGCCGGCGCCGGATTGCTGGGCGGGCGCAAGGGCGGGAAGCTGGAGCGCGGCGGGGGAAAGCCGGCCACGCCGGGAGGCTACTTCTTCGCGACCTTCGAGGCCAACTCGGCGTCGATGATCGCCTTGAAGGACTCGAAGGGCATCGCCCCCACCAGCCGCCTTCCGTTGATGAAGAACGTGGGGGTCCCGTTGGCCCCCAGCGCGCTGCCCGCGCTCATGTCGGCCTGGATGGCCGCCTGCGCGCTGTGGGACTCCACCGCGCTCTTCCACCTGGGCACGTCCAGGCCGATCTCCCTGGCCACCTGCTCGTAGAAGGCGGGCGAGAGGCTGGACTGGTTCTCGAAGAATTTATCGTGCATTGTCCAGAACTTGTCGCTCCCGCCCTGGTCGTAGGCGGCCATGGCCGCCTCCGCCGCCGGCATGGCGTTGGGATGGAAGGAGAGCGGCTGGTTCTTCCACACCAGGCGGACCTTTCCAGCGTACTGGTCCATGATCTGCTTCAGGGTGGGCTGCGCCCGGCTGCAGAACGGGCACTGGAAATCGGACCACTCCACGATGGTCACCGGGGCGTTCTTCGGCCCCTTCGAAGGGGCGTTCCCCGCCTGGACCTCGAACCTCTGGTCCTGGGGCGCCGCCGCGGGAACCTGGGCCTGCGCCTGCTGCTGCCCGGCCCCTCCCGCCGCCTTCACGTTCTCCTCCACCAGCGCCTGGTAGAGCCTCTCCTGCTTGATCCCCTTCTTCAGCAGTTCGTCCGCCTTGCGGATCTGATCGTCGATCACCGCCTTGAAGGTGTCGAAGGGCATGGCCCCGGAGATGAGCTTGCCGTTGATGAAGAACGAGGGCGTCCCGTCCGCGCCCACCTGCTGCCCGTAGCTCGCGTCCTTCTCGATCAGCGCCGCCACCTCCTTGGAGTCCTTGTCGCTCTTCCACCGCTCCAAGGAGAGCCCGGCCTGCTTCGCCCACTCCTCGTACTTCGCCTCGGAGAGCTGGGCCTGGTTGGCGAACATCAGCTCGTGCATCTTCCAGAACTTGTCGTTGCCCTGGCGATACGCCGCCATCGCCGCCTTGGCCGCGGGCAGGGCGTTGGGGTGGAAGCTGAGCGGCTCGTTGCGCCACACCAGGCGCACGTCGTCCTTGTAGGCGGAGAGGATCTGCTTGAGGGTCGGCTCCACCCGCGCGCAGAAGGGGCACTGGAAGTCGGACCACTCCACCATGATCACCTTGGGCTTCTTCGCTCCCGTCGAGGGGCCGTCGCCCGGATCGACGTTGCGCGCCTGCGGCTGGGGCGCGGCCTGAGGCGGCGGCGCGGGCGGCCCGGTCAAGCCGTCCTTGATCAGGTATTCGTACAGGTCCTTGCGCTGCACCCCGCTGGCCAGCGCGGCGTTGGCGCGCTTCATCTGCGCGTCGATCACCGCCTTGAACGACTCGAAGGGCATGGCGCCCGAGACCCGCGCCCCGTTGATGAAGAAGTGCGGCGTCCCGCTCGCCCCCAGCCGCGCCGCCTGCGCCTGGTCGTCGCGGATGATCTGGGCCGTCTCCGGGGAATTCACGTCGCGCTGGTAGCGCTCCATGTCCAGCCCCAGGTCGCGGGCCATCTGGTCCACCTTGTCCTGCTTGAGCGCGTCGGGCTGGCGGGAGACGTTGGCCTCGAAGAGCTTGTCGTGCATCTGCCAGAACTTGCCCTGCTTCTGCGCGGCGATGCTGGCCTTGGCCGCGTAGGGCGCGTCGGCGTGCATGGGCAGGGGGTTCTGCTTGAAGACCATGCGCACGTCCGCGCCGTAGGTCTTCTCGATCTGGTGCAGCGTCTCGATCACCCGCCCGCAGAACGGGCACTGGAAGTCGCTCCACTCCACGATGGTGACCTTGGCCTCCGCGCTTCCCTTCTGCGGAGCGTCGCCCAGGGCCACCTTGAAGATCTGGTCCGAGCCCGGGGGCGGAGCGGCCAGCGGTGCGGCCGCCTGCGGGACCACAGCGCGCGGCGGGGCGCCCTGGCTGGCGCCGCCCTTGGTTCCCACGCGCTGGCCGACCGCGAATCCCGCGACCGCGCCGGCGCACACGGCGATGAAGACGTTCCAGTTGCTCTTCACGTGGATCCCCTTCGTTCACTGCCCGACGGCAGGTGAAGAAACGCTAGCATGGAACACCGGCAACCGCGCGAAATTCCCTCTCAAAGAGCCCGGCGGAAGACCACCTGGGAAGCCCTTTCCAAAGCCTTCTGCACCAGCCGGTTGGCCGCCGGCGGATCGGCGCAGGAGGCCACCAGGCGGAGCAGGGTCCCCCGCTCGTCCACCCGCAGGTAATCCACCACCGGCTCGCCCGCCTTCTGGTCCCGCTCCTCGAAGCCCTGGGCCAGGGAGAGCAGCGCCGAGCGCACCGCCTCCGGCGATCCCGAGGGCGGCACCAGCACCTCCGCCCGCGCCACCCGCGTCACTCCGCCCAGGGTGGCATTCTTGATCACCTCGCTCGCCAATGCGTCGTTGGGGATGATCAGCCTGCGACCGTCGCCCAGGCGGAGCACGGTGTAGGTGAAATGGATGTCCTCCACGATCCCCCGCTCCCCCCGGAGCTCCACGTCATCGCCGAGGCGGATGGGCTGGGTGATGGAGATGGTGAGCCCGGCGATGGCGTTCCCCAGCGTGCCCCGGGCGGCGAAGCCCACGATCAGCCCCGAGAGCCCGGCCGAGGCGAGAAGCCCGGTGGAGAGGACGCGCAGGTCGGGGAACTGCGAGAGGGCGATGGCCGTGGCGGTGAGCCAGATGCCCACGTTGAGCAGGCGCCTGGTGAGGGCGAACTGGGTGGCCGTCTCGGGCAAGAGCGTGCCCCGCACCCGGTGGCGCTCCAGCGCCCGCTTGAACCCCAGGTTGATGAAGCGGGAGAGGATCGAGGCCAGGGCGATGAGCACCAGCACGGTGACCACGTGCCGGGGGCGCAGGTCCGTGGTCAGGGCCTGCCAGAAGGTGGGTCCCGCCGCCTGTTCGGGGGAAGAAAGCACGGCGCGGGAAGGTTGATCCGCGGGATCGATCCGTCAACTGCGAAGTTGCAGCCGGCCGTCGCGCCAGTACCATGTCCGTGACCGTGAACCAGAGACCGCACCGCTTCCGGAAGGAGCCTGCCCTGATCCTCGCCGCTTGCGCGGCCGTGGGTCTCTGCTTCGCCGCCCGGGGGCAGCAGGGCCAGGCGGCCGTCCCCGGGCCGGGTGAGACGCCTCCCGCCCTCGACGCAGAGCCGTCCACACCTTCCGACATCGATCCGCTGGAGCTCAACGCGCTGGACGTGGCCAGGGCGGTGGACGAGGCGCGGGGCGAGCTGGACGGCGGAGCTCCCGATCAGCCGGCGGAGATCCAGCAGGTCCCCGCCGCCGCCACCAACGCGGTGGTGCAGCACGTCGACCACCCGCAGGGCCTCGACCTCTGGCGCCGGGCGAGGATCTCCGGCGACGGCTACGTGGCGAAGACGGCCGAGGGGAAGGAGGCGCGGCTGACGCTGGAGCCGCACCTGCAGCAGTCGATGGAGAAGCTCCTGCGCATGTACAAGCCGGTGGGCGCCGCGCTGGTGGCGCTCGATCCCAGGACCGGCAAGGTGCTGGCGCTGGCCGAGTACGGCGAGGGCACCGCCACCCGCCCGCTCTATCCCGCCGCCTCGGTCTTCAAGATCATCACCGGCGCCGCGCTGCTGGAGAAGGGCATCAGCCCCGACAGCGAGACCTGCTACCACGGCGGAGTGCACCGCCTGGTGGGGAAGCTCCTGGAGGACAAGCCGCACCTCGACCGCCGCTGCCTCTCCCTGAGCATGGCCCTGGCCAAGAGCGCCAACGTGGTGTTCGCCAAGATGGCGGCGAAGCACCTGGACGCCGAGGACCTGCGCAAGTCCGCCGAGCAGTTCCTCTTCAACCGGCCCATCTTCGACCAGCCGGTGGAGCAGTCGAAGGCCGTCATCCCCGAGGACGGCCTGGACTTCGCCAAGAGCGCGGCCGGCTTCGGGGAGGTGAAGCTCTCTCCCTTGCACGCGGCCCTGATCGCCGCGGCGGTGGGGAACGGCGGGGTGGCGATGGAGCCCTCCATGCTCGACTCCGTGGACGGCAAGGCCGTCGATCCCACCGGCTCCATGCGCCTGCTCAACGCCGAGACCGCCGCCGCCCTGCGGGACATGATGAAGCTCACGGTCTCGCAGGGCACCGCCACCTCCAGCTTCCGCGACCGGCGGCGCAACTCGCTGGGCAGCATCGAGGTGGCGGGGAAGACCGGCTCCTTGAGCGAGTACGGGCACGCCTTCTTCAAGGACTACTCCTGGTTCGTCGGCTTCGCCCCCGCCGACGACCCGAAGATCGCGGTGGCGACGGTGGTGGTGAACGGCCGCAAGTGGCGCGTCCACGCTCCCTACATCGCGCGGGAGGCACTCAAGGCCTACCTGGTGGGCGGGCCGCTGGGCGACCCGCCGGTCGCCCGGGTGAAGCATTGGAAGCGGCGGAAGAAGCGCGGCTGATGCGCGAAGTGGTGCTCTACACTCGCGACGGATGCTCCTTGTGCGTGAAGGCCAAAGCGGTCATCCTTGGGGTGCGCAAGGAGATCGCGTTCCACTTCCGCGAGGTGGACATCGGCTGGTCGGGCGAGCTGTACGAGGACCACAAGCACGACATCCCGGTGGTGGAGATCGACGGGAAGCGGGCGTTCAAGCACAGGGTCGATCCCCAGGCGCTGAAGGAAAGGCTGTCGGCATGAGCAAGCCCTATTCGGGAATCCCCCTCGACGAGAAGCGCACCTGGGTGGTGCCGCGCTGGCTGAAGGAAGCGTTCGTCGCCTTCGCCGTGGTCTGCGTCTCGGCGGTGGCGATCTCCAAGGCCTCCCAGCACTTCTTCGGGGCCACGGAGCGGGCCCGGGGCGCGGTGGAAGCGGACGAGATGGACGGCTCGCCGGCGGCCGGCTTCAAGCTGCCCGCCCGGGGGGGCGGGGTGCTCGACCTCTCCGCCTTTCGCGGCAAGCCCGTGCTGGTGAACTTCTGGGCCACCTGGTGCCCGCCCTGCCGGGACGAGATGCCCAGCCTCTCCCGGCTGGCGCAGTCGTTCGATCCCCGGAGCTTCGAGGTGCTCACCATCAGCGTGGACGACGGCTGGGAGCCGGTGGACAAGTTCATCGCCGCCCCCAAGACGCCCTACCGGGTGGGGCTGGACGAGGGGGCGAAGGTCTCCCGCACCTACGGGACCACCAAGTTCCCCGAGAGCTACCTGGTGGACAAGGACGGCAAGCTGCGGCTGAAGTTCGTGGGCCCCCGCAACTGGATGGACCCCAATGTGGCCACCCTGCTGCAGGAGTACGGGGCGCGGCGTAAAGGCTAGACGAGCCGCCCTGCCCCCGACCGCTCGGAAAAAGAAATCTTTTTATTTTTCTGTTTCCTGATGGGTGCGATTAGCACGCACACCTTCCGGCCGGGCCGTTGCGGGCCTCGAATTCCACTGGAGCGCCAGCGGGTTGAGCGGGCACGACGCGCCAAGTCATGTCCTGTTTACAACAGGTTGCTCGCTGTCCCGGTTCCCCCTTTTCCTTGTTTCGCCGGAGAACGGCGGGCTATAAGGCTTCCACCCCGGCACTTTTTACAATTTTCGCAAACCGGGGATTGGAGGCGCGGGTGGCGGTCAGAGTCGCACTGATGGGCCTCGGGGCCATCGGCCGCGCCATCGCCCGCTGCGCGCTGCAAAAGCCGGATCTGGAGATCGTGGCGGCGGTCGACCTCGACCCCGGTCGTGTGGGGCGCAAGCTGTCCGACGTGGTGGACGCACCCACCCCGGACGTGATCATCGGCTCCGACGCCAACGCCGAGATGCGCAAGGCGGCGGGCGGCGTCCTGCTCCACGCCACCGGCAGCCGGCTCGACCGGGTGGAGGGCGAGCTGGCCCAGGCGCTGACCGCCGGCCTCTGCGTGGTCTCCACCTGCGAGGAGCTCTCCTACCCCTGGCTGCGCCACCCGGAGATCGCCGAGCGGCTGGACCGGCTGGCGCAGAAGCGCAAGCTCGCGCTCCTGGGCACGGGCGTGAATCCGGGCTTCGTGATGGATCGCCTGCCCGCCACCCTGGGCGGGGTCTGCGGCCGGGTGGACCGGGTGCGGGTGACGCGGGTGGTCGACTCCCGGACCCGGCGCAAGCAGCTGCAGCTGAAGACGGGGGCCGGCCTGAACGAGGAGGAGTTCGACCGGGGCGTGGACGAGGGGACCCTGGGGCACGTGGGGCTGATGGAGTCCGCCGCCTTGGCCGCCCTGGGCGTGGGGCTGGAGGTGGACGAGGTGGACGAGTCCATCGACCCCGTGGAAGCGAACGAGGACATGCAGGGGGAAGGCTTCACCGTCCCCAAGGGCGGGATCGTGGGCATCAAGCAGGTGGCGCGCGCCTTCCACGACGGGAAGGAAGTGGCCAACCTGGACCTCACCATCGCCCTGGGCGCTCCCCAGCCGCGCGACGAGATCGAGCTGGAGGGCGACCCGGGGATCCGCGTCCTCATCCCCGGGGGCACGCCCGGCGACAAGGCCACCTGCTGGACGGTGGTGCACGCCGCGCCGCTGGTGCAGGGCTCCGAGCCGGGGTTGATCAGCGTACTGGACCTGCCCGCGGGCAGATAGGGGAAGACACCGTGGTCGATCGCAGCGCAGCCGGGCGGGAAGCGAGGCCCGCCATCAACGAGGTGGAGAAGGGCGCCATCCGCCGCTTCGCCGAGGCCATCGGCGAGACCAACCCCATCTACTTCGAGGAGGCGGCGGCCCGCGCCGCCGGCTACCGGAGCGTGGTGGCCCCGCCCACCTTCCCCACCACCCTGCGCGCCGGCTCCGACCTGCGCGAGGGCCTGGCCCTGGCCCCGGGCAAGCATCTTCTGCAGGCGGAGCAGAGCTTCGAGTACGCCCGGCCCATCGTGGCCGGCGACAAGCTGACCGTGCGCAGCAAGGTGGCCGGCATCGAGAGCCGCCCCACGCCCAGCGGTCCCACCGACGTGGTGATCATCGAGGACGAGGGGCGCGACGACGCCGGCGAGCTCGTCTACCGCTCCCGCCAGCTCTGGGTGGTGCGGATGGCGCCCAAGCACGCCCCGGGAGAAATCCATGACTAGCCGCAGCACAGCGAAGAAGATGGTGCGGCCCGTGAGCAAGTCCGCTTCCAAGTCCTCCCCGCGCAAGGCGAAGGCCAGGTTGGCGAAGGTGACCAAGTTCCCCACGGCCAGCGTGAAGAAGCCCCTCCCCGCGGCGAAGAAGTCCTCGCCGCCGCCTCCGCCCGTGCCCCAGCGCAAGCCCGAGCCGCCTCCCCGGGGGATGCCGGCGCTCACTCCTCCCAAGCAGGTGCAGGAGCCCAAGCAGAGCCTGGCCCGCAGCTTCTACTGGAGCGAGCTGCGGGTGGGCGACGATCTCCCGCCGCTGACCAAGCCGGCCATCGACCGGGTGCAGATCGCCCGCTACTCGGCCTCCTCGGGCGACTTCAACCGCCTGCACCTCGACGAGCCCTACGCGCACGCGGTGGGGTTCCCCGGCCTGTTCGCGCCCGGCATGCTGGCCATGGCCTTCGTCGGCCAGCTCCTCACCGCCTGGCTGCGCCGCGGGCACGTGCGCAAGCTGGGCGCGCGCTTCATCAAGATCGTCTGGCCGGCCGACGAGCTGACTTGCCACGGCCGCATCGCCGAGCTGCGCAAGGAGGGCGGCGGCTGCTACGCGGACGTCGAGCTCTGGGCCGAGAACCAGAAGGGCGAGCTGGTGCTGCGCGGACAGGCCACCTGCGAGCTGTACGAGTCGCCGCAGAACGGCGGCGGCGACGGCGGCGGGCTGCTCTTCGCCCTGCAGAATGCCGGCCCCACGCTCCCGGCCATCTCGCCGCGCAAGCCCCCTTCCACGCCTCCGTCGAAGCCGCCGAAGAAGAAGTGAGGCTGGCTGCGGCCCTGGCCTCCCTGGCCCTGGCCCAGGCCGCGAGCCACGATCAGGCGCTCCTCGCTTCCGCCCGCGAGATGCGCGCCCGCATCGCCCGCGAGGAGCTGGATCCGGCGGCCGACGCGAAGTCCCTGGCTGCCCTCGCCGAGTCCTGCGCCGCCGACGCGCACGCTTCCTGGGCCGGGCAGTTCCCCGAGGCGGCCACGGCGAAAGACCGCGCGAAGTCGCTCTCCTCGATCGGCCCGGCGGGCGCGGAGGCGCTCTACCTGGAAGCCGTCTGCACGGCCGCGGCAGCGCGCATGCAGGGCTTCACCCCGCTGATCGAGCGCAGGCAGGAGCTGATCGACTCCTTCACCCGCGTCTCCCAGCTGGCGCCGGACCTCGACGGCTCGGGCCCCGACCGCGAGCTGGGCGCCTTGTATGCATCCTTGCCGGCGCAGGCGGGCGGCGACCTGGAAGAGGCCCGCAAGCATCTCCTCGCCGCCCTGACCCGTTCCCCAGACGATCCCCGCAACCACCTGGTGCTCGCCCGCACGGTGGCGGTGAAAGCGCAGGACAAGGCGCTCTTTCACGAGCACCTGACAATCGCGGCAAGCTCGAGCGACGCAACAACCGCCTCCCAAGCCTCAGCCCTGCTCCAGCGCGAAGAGGATCTCTTTACCGCTGGCCCGTAGTCACGGTCGCGTGGCCCTCCAGGCTCCGGGCAGCTTGTGCACGGTCTGGAAGAAGAAGTCCCCGCTCCAACTCCCATCCCGTCCTTCCCGGATCGCAGGATCCCCACTGTTCAGGTCGCGGTCCCACGACCTCTTCCCCATCCGCGCCGCACACTCCCCGCCCGCCCCCCCTTCGTCGCACGCCGAGTCATCCGTGCTCCCGTAGATCCCCGCCCTCCCGCTGAAGTCCAGCGTATCCGCCGTGGCTGGCCACATCTGCGCCAGCCCCTCGATCCAGATCTTCCCCCACTCCCGCACCGCCCCCGAGCAGAGCGCGTCGATGGTCCCCGAGTCGACCACCCCGTCCGTCGCGCCGTCCACGTCGTCCCCGAGCCCCCGGCAGTCCACCAGGCAGTCTCCTCCCCGGCACTCGGTCGCCTCGTCGATGCAGTGGTACTGCCCCCCGCTCACCAGCGAGATGAGCTGGTCGACGAGGATGAGCACGATCTTCCCCATCTGCAGCTTCACCTGCCGCCGATCGACCTGCAGCGCGTAGCCCGTCCCCTGCCGCGCCACCGTGGCGGTGAAGGGCGAGACCTGCGCCGCGATGGCCGGCAGGAGCTGCCCGTTGCACTGCGCCGTCTCGTCGGTGGGCCCGGAGTCGGTGGTGAGCACGTCGATGCGCGCGCACTCCGGGGGCTGGTCGAGGTCGCCCCCGATGTCGCCCTCGCACAAGGGCAGCCAGTAGAAGACCAGGCTGGTCCACACTTCCTCTCCCTTGAGGTGCGCGGCATCGCCGTTGCGGGTCAGTCTCAGGGTGCCTTCGGCCCGCAGGTTGCTGAGGACGGTGGCCAGGTCGTCGGAGACGTGGATGAGCTGCTGCAGCCAGAGGGGCAGGTACTGCTGCAGCAGCCGGGCGATGAAGGCGTCGAGGATGTCCTGCACCCAGCGGGGCAAGAAGGGCAGGCGCAGGGTGCCGAGCAGCGTCTGGTCGATCAGGCGCAGGCCCTTGAAGATCTCGCGCACGGGCAGGGGCAGCACCTCCCCGATGCTGAAGTCGTGCTGGGTGAGCCAGAAGCCGGTGACGTCGGGGACGGTCTCGTCGGGGACGCAGGCGCCATCGCCACAGGAGTCGCCCGCCTCGCAGTGCGTGCCCGGCGCGCAGCTCTGCGGGCAGGAGTCGCGGCAGGAGAGGGCGCTCTCGTCGCAGCACTGGCCGGGAGCGCACCTCGGAGCGTCAGGGTCGCAGGCGGCACCGCCTCCGGGCACGCAGACGCCGCCCACGCACAGGTCTTCCGGCGGACAGCTCGTGCAGGGATCGCCGCCGGCATCCTGGCAGCCCGGCGGATCGCCCGCGCAGATCTGCCCGGGCGGACATTGCGCGTTGGCGGTGCAGGAGCCGCCGCCCTGGACGGTGACCGCGAAGGTGACGATGGGCCCGCCGGCGGCCGGCTGCGCGATCGCCTGCCAGGGCCCTTCGGCGGCGGGGCCGGTGAGGAGCGATGCCCGCGCCTGTCCGCCGGCGCCCGTCTGCGCCAGCGCCGTCGCTCCCACGCCCGCGCTCCAGTGCGCGCTCGCCGCGTCCGGCAGGGTGAAGGCGATGGTGTCGCCGGAGATGGGCTCGCCCGTGTCCGCGTCCACCTCCCGCACCCGCAGCGAAAGGCTGCTGGACACGCCCGTCACCGCGGAGGCGCTGGCGCCACCCGGTGCCACCACCGTCGAAGCGGCAGGGATCGCCTGCAGCGCCCGGCGCAGGGGAATGACGTCGACGGTGAAGGCGGCCTCGCCGGCTCCCGGGGCGCTGGCCACGATCTGGAGCCGGGCCGGGGCGCCCGCGATCAGGCGGGCCGAGGCCACCCCGTCGGCGTCGGTCCGGACGTCCTCGGGGTCGAGGCGGCTGCCCGCCGGGTCGGCGCTGGAGAATGCAAAGTGAATCCGCGCATCTGCGACCGGCCCCACGTCCTGTTGCACGAGCAGCACCTGGAGGCTGCGCTCGGTTCCGGGATGGACCACTAGGCTGTCGCCCCCGGCCGTGCGAAGTGTGTACCCGTTGGCACCCGGACCAGGCGTCGGACTGGCGGAGCCGTCGCCGCATGCGACAAGAATCAGGGGGACCGTTGCGCAGGTAGCGCGGAAAGGAGACATGGCGACACCCGGAGAGAAGGACCCGGTCAGCATGCTGGACTCCGGCGCGCCCACCCATCGGCCAGATGCCGGTAGCCAAGGCGCCCCTGGTCCCGGGTGGCAGAGAGCCTCGACCTCGCTGCGCAGCCAGGCGCTGCCGGAATTCGATCTGCCGGCGGCTCCCCAGCGCATCGACGAGCTTGCGCCGGTCGCTCCCGGCGCGGACTGCTGCCGGGTGCACGCGCCCGCCGGACGCTTCCTGCTCCTCTGCGGCTCGGCGGCCCTCTCCCTCGCCTTCGAAGCCACGCTCTTCGACCTGCTGGCGGAGGCCCGCTATCCGGCGCCCAGGCCGCGCCGGGCCCGGAGCGGATCGTTCATCGCCCTGCTCGGCCCGCACCGCGCGGCCGCCTGCTACCCGCTGCCGGCGGGAGAGGAGATCGCGCCCGCGGTGGCCAGCGCGCCGCAGTTGATGGAGGTGGGACGGCTCCTCGCCCGCCTGCACCAGCTGGGCGAGACGCACCCGGCCGCGGTGGCCGATCCTTGTGACGCCCCGGCGCTTCTCGCGCGCTGCGCCGAGGGGGGAGAGCGCGACGCGCTGGAGGCGGCCGTGCGCGCCCCCATCCAGCCGCTGCCCACCGGCGCCGGGCACGGCGGGCTGACGCCCGGGCGCGCGCTGTTCATCGGCGATCGGTGCAGCGCCATCCTCCCCTCGGGCCTGTCGGGGTCGGGACCGCTCTCGCTCGACCTGGCGGAGAGCGCGGTGGGCTGGCTGGTGGGGGCGCCCCGGCCCGCGGCCGCGCTGCGCGCCATCGTCTCCGGCTACCAGGCGCTGCGGCGCCTCTCGCCGGAGGAGCGCGATTCCTTCCCGCCGGTCTTGCGGCTGGCGGCGGCGCGGGAGGGAGCGCGGAGGATGGCGACCGGGCGGGGAAGGGTGCTGGAGGCGCTGCAGGCGGTGGACGCGGTCGGGCAGGCGGAGATCCGGGCGGCCGCGGGGTAGGGCTCCGTTCGTTCACGGCCACGTCGCCGTCGCCGTCGCCGTCCACGTCAACGACTACGTCGACGTCAACGTCTGGCGGAGGTTGCGCGCAAGAACGCCGTCCAGAGCGCGGCTTCCCGGCGGTTGAGCTTCGCGCGCTCCAGGGAGCGGAAGAGCCGGCGGCGGGAGTGGGGTTTCTTGATCTTCTCCGCGGCCTCTCCGAGTGCGCGGTCCACGGCGGCGAGCGCAGAGGGATCGGCAGCCTCGCGGGCGGCGGTCGCCAGGGCGGGTCGATCCGATTCGGCGCCGGTTTCCAGCGCGGCCATGCGCAGCTCGTAGGCGAAGATGGCCACCGCCTGGGCGAGGTTCCAGCTCGGCTGCTCCGGGCTGGTGGGGATGCGCGAGAGCAGGTCCACCGCCTCCACCTCCTGCGCCGTCATCCCGCTCCGCTCGTCGCCGAAGACCACGGCCACCTCGCCGCGAGCGGCGAGAAGGCGCCGCGCGGCCTCCCGGGGATGGAGCAGCGGCCGCTCCTTGCGCGGCCGGGAGGTGGTGCCCACACGGAGCGCGCACCCCTCGAGGGCCTGGGGAAGGGTGGCGCAGATCGCCGGCCGGTCGAGGAGATCCTCCGCGTGCACCGCCACCCGCCGCGCGGCCTCGAAGTCCACGGTGCGCGGGTCGACGATGACCCAGCGGGAGATGCCGGCGCAGCGCAGGGCCCGCGCCGCCGCCCCCAGGTTCAGCGGGTTGCGCGGCCGGCAGAGGACGAAGCGGACGCGGCTCAGAGCCCCGAGGCGATCTTCCACTCGCCGTTGACCTGGACGAAGCGCATGCGCGCGTCGTCGCTCTCGCTCTTCCACCTCTCGCCCACGTCGGTGGCCACGGCGTAGCGCAGGACCTGGAAGTAGTCGAGGTGCGCCTCGCCGTCCTTCACCCGCAGGTCCTTGACGGTGGCTTCCAGCCGCAGGCCGGTGAC
>DATKAG010000230.1:0-23421 GCA_035498355.1 Myxococcales bacterium
GCCCTCGAAGGAGATGCCGACGATGGTGGCCCCCGCCAGCTCGCGGACCGAGCCGACGCGCGCATCGCCCCGGTAGGCCTCGTGCGCATCGAAGCGGACGCTCACCGCCTTCAGGCAGTCGCCCACCGCCGGGACCAGGTCCTTGGGGCACTCGAAGGCGGCGCCGTTCTCGCTCACGTCCAGCAGGGGACAGCGCCGCTCCACTCCTCCGGCGGCGATCGCGACCTCCGAGTGGAGAGGGGCCAGATCGGTGGCCCGGTAGCGCTGGGGGCGGAAGAAGACTTCCCGGCCCTGGGCGCCTTCCAGCTCTTCATAGGTGCGGACTCGATGGAGAGTGACGGTCAAGGGGATTCCTCGGCAGGTTGCAGGCGCACTTCGAACCGGGCGCCGCCCTGGGGGCGGTCGAGCACGGCGATCTCTCCCTGGTGCGAGTCGACGATCAGCTTGGCCATGTACAGGCCCATGCCCATGCCGCCCTCGCCCTTGCTGGAAACGAAGGGCTTGAAGAGGTTGTCCTTCAGCTCGGGGGGCACGCCGGGCCCTTCGTCCTCGACCGCGATCACCACGTGCCCATTCTTGCGCGTCGCCTCGATCCCGATGTGCCGCCACTGGGCGGTCGCCTGGACGGCGTTGCGCACCAGGTTCACCAGGACCTGGGTGAGCTTCTGCCGGTCACCGTGCACCCGGGGAAGCCCGTCCTCGATGTTCACCGCCACCTTGTGGGCGCGGAACCCCATGTCCATGCGGGCGATTGCCAGCGCGTCGTTCACCACCGCGGCCGGCTGGAGCATGGCCTTCTGCATGGAGAGGCTCCCGCCGCGGGCGAACTGGTGCATCGCTTCCAGCGTCTGGATCAGGTTGCCCACGCCCTGCATCCCCACCTGCACGCTCTCCAGCACGTCGGCGGCCACGCTGCGCTGCTGCAGCACGCTCTCCACGTAGCCCAGGCTGACCATGAGGTTGCGCAGGTCGTGCACCACCCCCGCCGCCAGCTTCCCCATGGTCCCCAGCCGCTCCAGGTGGAGGAGCTGGGACTGCGTGCGCTTGATCTGCACCAGGCTGGCATCCAGCTCGCCGGTGCGCCTGGCGAGCATCTCCACCAGCTTGCGGATGGCCCGGGCCTGGTAGACGTGCTCGCCCGCTTGCCGGACCGCCTCCAGGATGTCGTCCGGCTGCCAGGGCTTCTTCAGGAAGCGGAAGACCCGGGCCCGGTTGATGGCGGAGATCAGGGCCGGCGGATCGGTGAAGCCGGTGAGGACGATGCCCGCCACGTCGGGCTTGAACTCCCGCAGCTTCTCCAGCAGCTCCACGCCGGTCATCTCCGGCATGCGCTGGTCGGCGATCACCACGTCCAGGTCCTGCGCCCGGGCGATCTCCAGCGCGACCGCGCCGGACTGCGCCTCGTGCACGCGGTACCCGGTCTCCAGGAAATTGCGCAGGACGGTGAGGTTCGGCCGCTCGTCGTCGACGATCAGGATCCCGCCGCTGCGCGTCTCGCCGACACCGTGCTGCGCGATCAGCGAACGGAGACCCTCGTCCAGCATAGGAGCGCAGCATCGCCTCTCGCGAGTGGTAAATGCAACTTTCCACGGGAGCTTCCCGAGCGGCGGTGGCCAGGATCCGAGCCCCGGTGGCTCGCCGGCCGGCGGGTCGCCGGCCCACGCACACTCTCCCACATCGGCGCGGCCGGATTACGTCAATCGTGGTGGCCGCCGCCCCGGGCGTGCAGCGTGTCCTCCAGGGCGGCGATGCGCTGTCCCGCCTTGCGCAGCCGGCGGCAGAGCTCGCGAGCGATGTTCTGCACCAGCAGGATGTAGGTCTTCTGATCCTTCTTGTAGAGCTGGAAGAGGTCGAGGTTGGTGAGCTCGTAGAGCAGCGAGTCCTTCTCCGCCAGGCAGGAGAAGGGCCGCGGCTCCATCTCGATCAGGGTGGTGACGCCGAAGAAGTCCCCGGGCCGCATCATGAGCAAACGCGCCTGGGTGCCGTCGCCGCAGTGGCGCTGCATGATCAGCGCCCCCTCGCGGACGATGTACATCGACTTGCCGTTGTCGCCCTCGGCGAAGAGCAGGTCGCCGGCCCGGACCCGCTTCTCCTTGAGCATCCCCGCCACTACCGCCACGGTCTCCGGCATCAACCCGCCGAAGAACGACGTCCTGGAAAGGAAGGCCTGGAGATCCCCCTCGGCCATCCTTCCAGTTTATCAGCGATAGGCCTCGGGGGGAGGGCAGGCGCAGACCAGGTTCTTGTCCCCGTAGACGTGGTTCAGCCGGCCCACCGCCGGCCAGAACTTGCGCTCCCGCACCCACTTCGCCGGGTAGGCGGCATGCTGCCGGGAATAGGGGCGATCCCAGGCGTCGGCGGTGAGCACCTCGGCGGTGTGCGGGGCGCCCTTGAGGACGTTGCCCTCCCGCGGGGCCTTGCCCGTCTCGATCTCCCGGATCTCCTGGCGGATGCCGATCATCGCCTCGCAGAAGCGGTCCAGCTCGGCCTTGGGCTCGCTCTCGGTCGGCTCGATCATCAGCGTGCCGATCACCGGGAAGGAGGTGGTGGGGGCGTGGAAGCCGTAGTCCATCAGCCGCTTGGCCACGTCGTCCACCTCGATGCCCGCGTCGCGCTTCACCTTGCGCAGGTCCACGATGCACTCGTGGGCCACGAACCCGTTCTTCCCCTTGTAGAGCACGGGGAAGTGCTCATCGAGTCTGCGGGCGAGGTAGTTGGCGTTGAGGATCGCCACCTTGGTGGCCTGCGTCAGCCCCTGGGCGCCCATCATCTTGATGTACGCCCAGGAGATGAGGAGGATGCTCGCGCTTCCCCAGGGAGCGGCGGAGATCGGCCCGATGGCCTTCTCCCCGCCGGTGCGCACCACCGGGTGGCCGGGGAGGAACGGCGCCAGGTGCCTCGCCGCGCAGATGGGGCCCATCCCCGGGCCGCCGCCGCCGTGGGGGATGCAGAAGGTCTTGTGCAGGTTGAGGTGGCAGACGTCGGGCCCGAAGTCGCCCGGGCGGCAGAGCCCCACCTGGGCGTTCATGTTGGCGCCGTCCATGTAGACCTGCCCGCCGTGGCGGTGGACCGCCTGGCAGATGCGCCGGATCTCCTCCTCGAAGACGCCGTGCGTGGAGGGATAGGTGATCATCAAGGCGGCCAGCTTCTGGGCGTGCTCGGCCGCCTTGGCCTCCAGGTCCGCCACGTCGACGTTGCCGCTCTCGTCGGTCTTCACCACCACGATGCGGTAGTTGACCATCGCCGCCGAGGCGGGGTTGGTGCCGTGCGCCGACTGGGGGATGAGGCAGACGTCGCGGTGCCCCTCGCCGCGCGAGTCGTGCCAGGCCTTGATCACCTGCAGCCCGGCGTACTCGCCCTGGGCGCCGGAGTTGGGCTGCAGCGAGACCCCGGGGAAGCCGGTGATCTCCGAGAGCATCGCCTCCAGCTCCTGGAAGATCTGCGCGTAGCCCGCCGCCTGGGAGCGGGGAGCGAAGGGGTGCAGGCGGGAGAAGGCGGGCCAGGTGACGGGGAGCATCTCCGTCGTGGCGTTGAGCTTCATGGTGCAGGAGCCGAGGGGGATCATGCTGCGGGTGAGGGAGAGGTCGCGCGACTCCAGAAGGCGCAGGTAGCGCAGCATCTCCGTCTCGCTGTGGTGCGCGTTGAAGACGGGGTGGGCCAGGTAGCCGCTGCGCCGCGAGAGCGCCTTGGGCAGGCGGTTCTCGTCGCCCAGAGGATCGGGCACGGTGCGCACGCCGGCGAAGGCGGCGAGGATGTCGCGCACGTCCTCCGGCGTGGTGGTCTCGTCCAGGGCCACGCCCACGGTGCGGGCGTCGAGGCGGCGGAAGTTCATCTCCTTCGCCTCGGCCGCGGCGAGGACGCTCCCCAGCCGGGCCGGCTCCACCTGCACCGCCACGGTGTCGAAGAACTCCTCGTGCAGCAGGCGGTACCCGAGCTGCCCCAGCCCCCGGGCGAGCTGGGCGGTGAGCGCGTGCACGTGCCAGGCGACGGCCTTCAGCCCCTTGGGCCCGTGGTAGACGGCGTACATCCCGGCGATGATGGCCAGCAGCGCCTGCGCCGTGCAGATGTTGCTGGTGGCCTTCTCCCGGCGGATGTGCTGCTCGCGCGTCTGCAGGGCCATGCGCAGGGCGGTGTGGCCCTGGGCGTCGATCGAGACGCCGATGATCCGGCCGGGCATGTGCCGCACGTACTCCTGCCGGGTGGCGAAGAAGGCCGCGTGCGGCCCGCCGTAGCCGAGGGGAACGCCGAAGCGCTGGGCCGACCCCACCGCGCAGTCGGCGCCCAGCTCCCCGGGCGGGGTGAGCAGGGTGAGGGCGAGCAGGTCGGCGGCCATCGCCACCAGCGCGCTGGCCTGGTGCGCCTTCTCGATGAAGGGGCGGGGATCGCGGATGGCGCCGTCGGTGGCGGGATACTGGAGCAGGGCGCCGAAGATCTTCTCCTTGGCGGGATCGAAGGTGGCCGGATCGCCCACGATCAGGCGGATGCCGAAGGGGGCCGCCCGCGTGCGCACCACCTCGATCGTCTGGGGATGGCAGTCGCTGGCCACGAAGAAGACGTCGCCCCCGCCGCGGGCGACGTTGTGGAACATGGTCATCGCCTCCGCCGCGGCGGTGGCCTCGTCGAGCAGCGAGGCGTTGGCCACCGGCAGGGCGGTGAGGTCCTCGACCATGGTCTGGAAGTTGAGCAGCGCCTCCAGGCGTCCCTGGGAGATCTCCGGCTGGTAGGGCGTGTACTGCGTGTACCAGCCGGGGTTCTCCAGGATGTTCCGCTGGATCACCGGGGGCGTGACGGTGTCGGAGTACCCCATGCCGATGTAGCTGCGGAAGATCCGGTTCCTCGCCGCGATGGCCGCCAGCTCGCGCAAGAGGCCGAACTCGGAGCGGCCAGCCGGCAGATCGAGCGGCCGGTCCATCCGGATGGAGGCGGGCACCGTGCGGTCGATCAGCTCGTCCAGGTTGCGCACCCCCAGCGCCGCCAGCATCTCCTCGATGTCCCGGCTGTCCGGGCCGAGATGGCGATCGACGAAACGGTCGGGGTGGCGGGTGGGCTGCATCTCGCGGGCTCCTTGGGCGGGGCGCGCAAGATAACGGGAAGTGGACGGGGCTGCTAGAGTCAACGGCATGAACCTGACCGGCGACCCGGACGGCCTGGCCGCGCTCAAGTCCATGCAGGAGGGGAACCGGGACTACCTCAAGTTCCTCATCCAGGAAGCCCGCACCGTCTTCGAGCACCAGGTCGACTTCAAGGCCGCCGACGGCTCGCAGTTCCGCCTCCACTTCGACGTGAAGACCGGTGGCTTCCGGGTGGAGAAGAAGCCCGCCTAGACCATCGGCCTTCTGGCGATCCGGTAGAGCAAGACTCCCATGATTGCGAAGCAGGCCACTCCCAGGATCTGGTAGCCGCCGGGGCCGATGGCGCGGGTGAGCGGCCCGCTCAAGTCCAGCGAATCCACGAAGGCGCCCACCTTGTCGCCCCAGTGGAGGAAGGCGACGATGGTGCCGGTGAGGGTACCGCCCGCCACCAGGCCCGTGGCGAAGAGGCTTCCGGGGCCCACCTCATCGCCGTGGCCGCCGCCGGTGACACCCGAGCGGCGGTCGACGATACCCTTGATGGCGCCGCCGACGAAGATGGGCAGGGTGGTGGAGAGCGGCAGGTAGGCGCCCACCGCGAAGCTGAGCGGCGAGACCCCGCAGAGCTCGATGGTGACGGCGAGGAACACGCCCACCAGCACGAATTGCCAGTCGAGGTTCTGGGCGAGCAGGCCGCGGATCAGCGTGGCCATCAGCGTGCCCTGCGGGGCGGGGAAGGCTTCGGTGCCGATCTGGTGGCGCACCAGCCCGGTGGCGGCGTCGACGGCCGGCTTGTCGAGCACCTGCATGGTGAAGCCGATCACCAGCGCCGCCACGCTGACGCCGATCAAGAGGCCGATCTGCTGCGCGCGCGGGGTGGAGCCCACCAGAAAGCCGGTCTTGAGATCCTGCGAGGTGGCGCCGGCGTTGGCGGCCGCGATGCACACCATGCCGCCCACGCACAGCGCCATCGGCTGGTAGACGTCCCCGGTCCAGCCGATCGCCAGGAAGAGCAGGCAGGTGGCCATCAAGGTGGCGATGGTCATGCCGGAGACCGGGTTCGAGCTGGTGCCGATCAGCCCTACGATGCGCGAGGCGACGGTGACGAAGAAGAAGCCGAAGATGACGATCAGCACGGCGAGGAGGAGCCGGCCGGCGAAGTTGCCCGGCAGGAAGGGCAGCATGGCCATGATCAGCACCAGGGCCAGGCTGCCGAACACGGTCACGCCAAAAGAGAGATCGCGCTCGGTGCGGGCCGTGCTGGCCGCGCCCGCGCCCCCGCGGAGGGAAGCGAGGCTGCCCTTGAAGCTGGCCACGATGGTGGGAAGGGTCTTCATCAAGGTGATGAAGCCGCCCGCCGCCACCGCCCCGGCGCCGATCTGGCGCACGTAGGCGAAGTAGATGGCCCGGTTGAGCTGGACGAAGGTGTGGGTCGCGGGATCCCACCCGTACGCGCCGGCCCGGGAGACGTCGGCCAGGTAGCCCAGCTTCACCAGCTGGGCGGCGATGACGTCTCCGGGCACGAGCGAGGCGATCAGCGGGATGATCCCCAGCCAGGCCAGCACGCCGCCGGAGACCAGCACCCCGGCGATGCGGGGCCCGATGATGTAGCCCACGCCCAGGTACTCGGGGGTGATGGCCGCGTTGACCGTGGCGGCGGGGAAGATCCGGCTCGAGGCGCGCGTCACGTATCCCGGGACCTCGGAGATGAAGTGGAGGATCTGCTGCAGCACCGCGTAGACGACGGCGAAGCCCAGGCCCATGTACGCGGTGCGCGCCATCTGCCCGCCCTGCTCCCCGGCGATCAGCACCTGCGCGCAGGCGGCCCCCTCGGGATAGGGAAGGTTGCCGTGCTCCTTCACGATCAGCGCCCGCCGCAGCGGGACCATCATCAGGACGCCCAGCATCCCGCCCAGCAGCGCCAGGGCGAAGATGGTCCAGTAGCTGAAGTAGCCCGCGCCGATGCTCTGCCGGGTGGCGGGGTCCAGGGCCAGGAAGAGGAAGCCGGGGAGGGTGAAGACCACGCCCGCGGCGATGCTCTCGCCGGCGGACCCGATGGTCTGCACGATGTTGTTCTCCAGGATGGTGGAGCCGCCCAGCTTCTTGAGCAGGGAGATGGAGAGGACGGCGATGGGGATGGAGGCGCTCACCGTCAGGCCGGCCTTGAGCGCCAGGTAGACGGTCGAGGCGCCGAAGATCAGCCCGAAGAGCGCGCCCACGGCCACCGCCTTGGGCGTGAACTCCGCCACCTTCGCGTCGTCCGGAACGTAGGGCTTGTGGTCCGCTACCGGCGCTACGCCCGTGGCCATCGTCCGCTCCTTGTGGGGGGCGGCGGTTGAGTACCCGAGTCAGACTGTGGAGGTCAAACTCTACCGGGCGTAGCTGGCATCCGTGCCCTGGAAGGTCCGGTGGATCTCGTCGGCCTTGTCGATCACTTCCTTGGGCAGCGGTTTCGCCACCGCGTCGATGGCCGCGTCCAGTTGCTCCACGGTGGCGGGGCCGAGGAGGATGGAGTCGACGCCGGGCCGCGCCGCCGTCCATTGGTAGGCCAGCTCCACCGGCGTCCGGCCCGCCTCCGCCGCCAGCCGGGCGAAGGCGTCGGCCAGCTCGAAGAAGCGGTCGGTGAGGTAGCGCTTCTGGTAGAGGGGATTCTTGTCGAAGCGCGATCCCGCGGGAAGCTCGGCGCCGCGCTTCAGCTTGCCAGCGAGGAGCCCGCCTCCCAGAGGGTTGTAGACGGTGGTGTGCACGCCGTACTTGTGGGCGAACCGGAAGTACTCGATCTCCAGCTGGCGGACGAGCAGGTTGTACATCTGCTGGGAGACGCGGGGCTTGAGACCGAACTGGATCATCTCCAGCAATTGCCAGGAGGCGTAGTTGGAGGCGCCGAAGGCGCGTACCTTGCCCGACTTGATCAGCTTCTCCATCGCCTGCAGCGAGTCCTCCAGGGGGCGGGAGTGGTCGGGCTTGTGGAAGTAGTAGAGCTCGACGTGGTCCGTCCCCAGCCGGCCCAGGCTCTCCTCCAGCGCCGCGGCGATGCGCTCCGGGGCCAGCCCTTCCGCGTTGCTCATGCTCCTTCCGATCCCCACCTTGGTGGCGATCTGCGCCCGCGCCCGCTTCGCGCCCAGGGCGCGGCCGAGGATGCGCTCCGACTCGCCGTCCACGTAGGCGTTGGCCGTGTCGAAGAAGGTCAGGCCCCGCTCCAGCGCCCGCTCCACGATCCGCCGGGATTCCGCCTCCGGGGTGCGCTTGCCGAAGTTCATGGTGCCCACCACCAGGGCGGGCGGGGAAGAAGGGCCGCGGGGATCGAGACAGGGGTCCATGGACCCGCAGTCTACTCCCGCAGGGCCCGGTCGAAATCCTCGATCAGGTCCTCGACCGACTCCAGGCCGATGGAGACCCGGATCAGGCCGTCGGAGATCCCCAGGCTGGCGCGCTCCTGCGGCGAGAGGCCGGCGTGGGAGCTGGCGGCGGGCCGGGTGACCAGCGACTCGGTCCCTCCCAGGCTGGGCGCGTGCAGGGGGATCTTCAGGCGGGTGAACAGCCGCTCCGCCGCCTCCGCTCCGCCCTTGGGCTCGAAGCTGAGCATGGCCCCGAACCAGGCGAACAACTCCCGGGCGCGCGCGTGCTGCGGGTGGCTCTCCAGCCCCGGGTGGTTCACCCGCAGCACGGAGGGGTGCTGCGCGAGGAAGCGGGCCACCGAGAGCGCCGTGGCGCACTGCTGGCGGTAGCGCACTCCCAGCGTCTTCAAGCCGCGCTGCAGCAGGAAACAGGCGTGCGGATCGAGGGAGCCGCCCAGGTGATCGAGCGTGCGCTTCACCTCGCGCACCCGGGCGGAGCTTCCCATCACCGCGCCGGCGATCAGGTCATTGTGGCCGTTGAGGTACTTGGTGGCGCTGTGCAGCACCAGGTCGAACCCCTGCCGCAAGGGATGGAAGGCGAGCGGGGTGGCGAAGGTGTTGTCCACCACCGATATCAGGTTTCGCTCGCGGGCGAAGGCCGCGGCCGCCCGCAGGTCGGCGATGCGGAGCAAGGGATTGGTGATCGACTCCAGGTAGAAGACGCGCGTGCGGGGGTTGGTGGCCCCACGCCAGGCGGCGGGATCGTCCCCGGGGACGAAGGTCACGGAGATTCCCAGCCTGGGGAGGTCGTGCTTCATCAAGTCGTGCGTCCCGCCGTACAGCCCCTCCTGCGCCAGCACGTGGTCGCCGGCCCGCAACAGGGAGAGCAGGGTGGCGCTCACCGCCGCCATCCCGCTGGCGGTGGCCAGGGCCGCCTCCGCCTGCTCCAGGGCCGCGAGCTTTCCGTGCAGCGCCTCGTGGCTGGGCGTGTTGGAGAGGCGGGCGTAGCGGATGTCGTGATAGCCGCGCGCTTCCCTCTCCTCGAAGGTGCTGGACTGGTAGATGGGCATGGCCACCGCGCCGCTCTCGCGGGGACGGGGCTCTCCGGCGTGCACCAGCAGGGTATCCGGCCGCATGCTGCCAGCCTCTACCGCCCGGCGCCCCTGCGGAACAGATGCAGTTCCACGCAACTGTAACCGGCACAGTTGGCGGGATTGCAAGCTGTGCTGGTTCCCGCGAGACTGCCCTCATGCACCCCATCCGCCTCTACGAGCGCGTCTCCGCCAAGCTGGAGGAAGCGATGCGGCTGGGCGCCCTGCGCCCCGGCGACCGCCTTCCTTCCGTGCGCGGCCTCTCCGGCCGCGAGCGGGTCAGCGTCTCCACCGTGTTGCAGGCGTACCAGCAGCTTCAGGCGCGCGGGCTGATCGAGGCGCGCCCCCAGTCGGGCCACTACGTGCGCAGGCAGCGACCGCTGCCCCCGGAGCCGCCGCCCACCCGGCCCTCGCCGGGCGCCACTCCCGTGACGGTGAGCGGCCTGGTGGCGCGGGTGGTGGAGAGCGCCCGCGATCCGGACCTGGTTCCCCTGGGGTGCAGCCAGCCGGACCCGGATCTGTTCCCCTGGGCCCGCCTGGGCCGCATGGCCGCCGCCATCCTCCGCGACGGAGGCGGCTTCGCCTACGAGCTCCCGCCCGGAGCCATGTCGCTGCGCCGGCAGCTCGCGCGCCGGGCGCTGGAGTGGGGATGCGCGCTGGGGCCTCAGGAGTTCATCGTCACCTCCGGCGCCAGCGAGGCGGTGCAGCTCTCGCTCTTGGCGGTGGCCCGGCAGGGAGACGCGGTGGCCATCGAGTCGCCGGCGTACTTCGGGAGCCTGCAGCTCATCGAGGCCCTGGGGTTCAGGGCGGTGGAGATCGCCAGCAGCCCACGCTCCGGCCTGGACCTGGACGCGCTGGAGCGGGTGCTGAAGACGCGCCGCATTTCCGCCGTGCTGGCGGTGACCAATTTCTCCAACCCGCTGGGCTGCCAGATGCCCGACGCCGGCAAGGAGCGCCTGGTCTCCATGCTGGCGGCCCGCGAGGTGCCGCTGATCGAGGACGATCTCTACGGCGACCTCTACTTCGGCGCCTCGCGCCCCTGCGCCGCCAAGTCCTTCGACCGCCGCGGCCTGGTGTTGCACTGCGGGAGCTTCTCCAAGACGCTGGCCCCCGGATGGCGCGTGGGATGGGTCTCCCCCGGCCGCTTTCGCGAGCGCGTCACCCTGCTCAAGTTCGCCCAGACGGTGGCCACTACCTCGCTGCAGCAACTGGCGATGGCGGACTTCCTCGCCGCCGGCCACTACGAGCGCCACCTCCGCTCCTTGCGCAAGTCCGTGGCGGCCACCATGCGCAGCCTGGGCGACTGCGTGGCGGCGCATTTCCCGGCGGGCACCCGCGCCACCCGTCCCGAAGGAGGGGGCGTGCTCTGGGTGGAGATGCCCGAAGGGATCTCCGCTCTCGCCCTGCACGACCGGGCCCTGGAGGCGGGCATCGCCATCGCGCCCGGGCCCATCTTCTCCGCGCGCGGGGGATACGAGAACTGCATCCGGCTGAGCGGCGGGGTGCTCTGGTCGCCGCGGCTGGAGGCGGCGGTGGCGACGCTGGGGAGGCTCGCGGCGGAGCTTCTGGACCCGAGGCGGGGGAGGGCCGCACAGGCCGGGTGACGGCGGTGGCGGTGGCCGAGCCCGGCGCCTCCAACGTGAACGGCCTGGCCTTCACCGCGTTCGCTCGGCGCTTCTGAGAGCGGCGCGGGCGGTCCCGGGATCGAAGCGGGGCACGCCCACCTGCTCCACGGCGCGGGCGCCGCAAAAGGCGCCGATCCGCGCCGCTCCTTCCAGGGGAAGGCCGCGAGCCAGCCCGGCCGCGAACCCTGCCAGGAAGCAATCTCCCGCGCCGGTCGGGTCCCGCTCCTCGGCAGGCTCGGCCGGCACGTGGAGATCGACGTCCGGGGAGAGAACCTGGCACCCGCGCGGCCCGTCGGTGATCAGCAGCGTCATCCGCTGGCGCAAGGCAGCAACGTCCAGCGCCCGCGCTTCGCTCTTGCTCGCCTTGAGGAAGTCGATGGAGTCCAGCGCCCCGGGCTCGGGCGGGCGGCACAGCACCTCGCCCTCCGGGGAGATCTCCCGGAGGATCGACTGCGCGTCCGCCACCACCACCCGGCTGGCGCGGCGCAACCGGCGCAAGGAGGGAAGCGGCAACTCGCCCGCGATGGCGCAGGCAATCCCCACCTGGTAATCGCCTTCCAGTTCCTCGGGGAGGATGGGCGGCGCCACCGCTTCCACGCGCTGGCGGCGCTCCGCTCCCCGGTAGTCGTCGACGAAGGCTGTGGTCCGCCCCGGCACGATTGCCGGCGCATGCGAGACTTCCTTCCCGTAGAGGAAGTCGTCGCCCACCTTCGCCACCACCCGGCAGGGCTCCCCCAGCGCGTCCAGCACGGCCGAGATGTAGGCCGCGGACCCGCCCAGCGTGCGGTGGGGAGCGCCGTCGTTGCCGATCAGCGTGTCGTGGCAATAGTGTCCGGCGACGAGGATCGTCACCGCCCGCTTCTCCCACCCCGGTGGAGCCGTTGCAAACGCTTCCTTCCCTCGAGCCGCTCTTCGACGCCGGAGGCGGGGGCCTCGGGCTGCCGGGGCCCCTCGCCCGCGCCCATGGCGGCGACCTCTGGCTGGCGGAGGAATGCGTGGTGGCAAACTTCGTGGAGTCGGTGGACGGGGTGGTCGCCTTCCCCGACGCCGGCGCGGAGTCGGGCGGGATCGTCAGCGGCGGCTCGGAGGGCGATCGCTTCCTCATGGGACTGTTGCGCGCCTGCGCCGACGCGGTGCTGATCGGCGCGGGAACCCTGCGCGCCGCACCCGGGGATCTCTGGTACCCCGAAAGCATCTTCCCCGCCGCCGCGGATCACTTCGCGGAGCTGCGCGGCAAGCTCGGGCTCTCGCCGCGGCCCGCACTCTACGTGGTGAGCGGATCGGGGCGCGTCGATCCGGGCCACCCGGCGCTGCGGGATGGCGGGACGGTGCTCATGGGCAAGAGGGAGCCGGCGCAGATCGTGGAGGCCCTGCGCCGCGAAGGCCGCCGCCGCATCCTCTGCGAGGGCGGCCCGGGCCTGTTCGCCGGGTTGTTCGCCGCCAGGCTGATCGACGAGCTCTTCCTCACCCTCTCGCCCCGTCTCTTCGGCCGCTGGCCGGGCGACGCCCGCAAGGCGCTCGCCGAGGCGCGCGACCTGGCGGGCGCGCCGCTCTCCCTGGTCTCGCTCCGGCGGCAGGGATCGCACCTCTTCCTCCGCTACCGGTGCGGGTGACGGTGATGCGCGTCCGAGACGTGCGCGTGCGCGTGCGTCAGAGCCTGGTGCCGGTGGGGATGCGAGTGCGGCTCCGTCACCGGACCCTCGTGCGCGTGCCGGTGGTGCTCGTCGTGCACGTGCAGGTGGTCGTGCTCCAGCGCCTCGTGGGTGTGCCGGTGCGCGTGCTGCGCGCGCAGGAGCGCGGCCACGCCTGCCGCCATCAGCAGGGCGGCGGCGAAGTCGGCCGGGGCAGGGCGGTCGCCGAGCAGGGGGATGGAAGCCACCGCTCCCGCGAAGGGCCCGGCGGCGAAGAGCGCAGCCTGCCGCGCCGCTCCCAGGACGCGCTGGGCGCGGAGGTAGAGGAGGAGGCTGGCCCCGTAGCTCGCCGCGCCCAGCGCCAGCGCGAAAAGGCAGGTGGCCGGCGGCGGGAGCCTCTGACCCAGCGAGAGCGCGAGGAGGAGGTTCGCCGCGCCCGCGCAGAGCGCCTTGACCCGCAGCACCTGCACCGGGTCCTTGAGCGCCAGCCGGGCGGCCATGTTGTTGTCCAGCGCCCAGCAGACGCAGGCCAGGCCGATGAGCGCGGCGCCGGAGGCGGAGCCGGAGAGCTCTCCGCGCGCCCCCAGCAGCGCCGCCGCGATCACCACCACGGCGGCGGCGACGCCCTCCCGCGCCGAGAGGTGCTCGCCGAAGGCGGCCACCGCCAGGGCGATGGTGAAGGGCGCCTCCAGGTTGAGCAGCAAGGAGCCGGCGAGGCCGCTCACCCGCGAGAGGCCGAGGAGCATGAGCACCGGCCCCAGGGCGGCCCCGGCGATCACCGCCCCCAGGAGCCAGGGCAGATCCGCGCGCGAGAGCTTTGCCTCGGCGCGCCTGCGGGGAGCGAGGAGGAAGGCCACCCCCGCGCCCAGGTAGAGGAGGGCGGCGAGCGCGACCGGCTCGATGGAAGGCAGGAGCAGCTTGCAGAACGGCGCTCCCAGGCCGAAGAGCAGGGCGGAAGAGAGCCCCAGGGCGGAGCCGCGCAGCCGGTCGCCGGCGTCCATGGGGAGAGCTTACGCCGAGAGCGCCTGGGAGAGATCGGCGATCACGTCCTCCGCGTCCTCCAGGCCCAGCGAGAGGCGCACCAAATCGCCGTGGATGCCGATCGCCTCCCGCTCCTCCGGGGTGAGCTCGAAGTAGGACATGTACGCGGGCTGCTCGATCAGCGTCTCGGTGGCGCCCAGCGAGGGGGCGATGGTGGCCAGCCGGCAGGCGTCGATCACCCGCGAGGTCTCCTTGGCGTCGCCGCGCACCCGGAAGCTCACCACCCCGCCGAATCCCTTCATCTGCTTTCCGGCGATCTCGTGGTCGGGGTGGCTGGGCAGCCCGGGATAGAAGACGCGGCGCACGCGCGGGTGCTCCTCCAGCCAGTGCGCCACCCGCAGCGCGGTCTCGTTCTGCCGCTGCACGCGCAAGGGCAGCGTCTTCAGCCCGCGGATGAGGAGGAAGGCGCTCTGGGGATCGAGCACCCCTCCCAGCACCCCGCGCAGGTCCTTGATCGCCTGCACCAGTCCGCCGCGTCCGCAGACGGCCCCGGCGAGGAGGTCGTTGTGTCCCCCCAGGTACTTGGTGCAGGAGTGTAGGACGAGGTCTGCGCCCAGCTCCAGCGGCCGCTGGTTGACGGGGGTGGCGAAGGTGCCGTCGATGATCAGGTTCGCCCCGGGGCAGGCGTCGCGGGCGCGGGCGAAGATCGCCAGATCCGCGACGCGCAGGTACGGGTTGGTGGGCGACTCGGCGAGGATCACCTTGGTGCGGCCAGGCTGCAGCGCGCGCCGCAGCGCCTGCTCGTCGCCCGGCTCCACCAGAGTGGATTCGATGCCCAGCCGGGCGAGGAAGCGGGTGACGAACTGCCGCGTCCTCCGGTAGCAGTCGCTGGTGAGGACGATGTGGTCGCCGGCCTTGAGCAGCTCGAAGAGGGCGGTGGTGGCCGCGGCCATCCCGCTGCCGAACAACGCCGCGTCGCCGGCGCCCTCCAGCGCGGCCAGCTTCTTCTCGGCCGCGCGAACGGTGGGATTGCCGTAGCGCCCGTATTCCTCCCGCTCCAGCTCGCCCGTGAAGTACCTCTCGATCTCCGCCGTGTCGGCGAAGGAGTAGGTGGCGGACCAGACGATGGGGGTGGTGACGGCGTCGTGCGCCTTCTTCCGCTCCTCGCCGCCGTGGACGGCGAGCGTCCCGGGCCTCGGTTCTGTCGTGCGCTTGTC
Organism: Myxococcales bacterium; assembly: GCA_035498355.1. Classification (GTDB taxonomy): domain Bacteria; phylum Myxococcota; class Myxococcia; order Myxococcales; family 40CM-4-68-19; genus 40CM-4-68-19. The sequence goes on from DATKAG010000230.1 coordinate 14,953, forward strand.
CTTCACAGCGGGCTACCTTCCCCGCCCACCACGATCGCCGCTGAATGGAACCCAGCCGCTTAGAGTGAGATTTGTAAGGCGCGTCACTCAAGGTGGGCAAAATTCCGCGCCGCCCGGGATCGCCGGGCGGGCAGAAGCTAGCAGACACAGCCGCGGTGTCAAACGGGGCGGGGCGCCATCAGCACCAGGACCGCCGCCCGGGTCGGGGAGCGGTTCTCGATCCCGTGCTCGCTGCCGGCCGGGGCCAGCACCGCATCCCCCGCCTTCAGCTCCTGCTCCTCCGCTCCCACCCGCGCGTGCACCGAGCCTTCCAGCACCGCGTAGACCTTGTCGCTGCCGGCGTGCGCGTGCGCCTTCTGCGCCTGGCCGGGCTCGAGACAGTAGACGTCGAGGAAGAACCGCTCGGTCTCGAAAAGGTTGATCTTCTGCAGCTTCGCCGCATCGAAACGGCGCTGGGAGAGCCGGGCCACCTTCACGGCCGCGGCTCCAGCGGGGCGATGCCCGCGGCCTCGAAGAGGGCCATGTCCTGCTCGTAGGCGGGGTTGCCGGTGGTGAGCAGCCTCTCCCCGAAGAAGACGCTGTTCGCGCCCGCCAGCATGCAGAGAAGCTGCGCCTCCTCGGAAAGCTGCTGCCGGCCGGCGGAGAGTCGGACCATGGCGCGGGGCATGAGGATGCGGGCGGTGGCGATGGCCCTCACCATCTCCAGCGTGCCCACCTTGGGCCGCTCGGCCAGCGGCGTCCCCCGCACCGCCACCAGCGCGTTGATCGGCACCGACTCGGGATGCGGATCCTGCTCCGCCAGCGTGCGCAGGAGCTCGCAGCGGTCCTCCACCGACTCGCCCATCCCCAGGATCCCGCCGCAGCAGACGGAGATCCCCGCCCGGCGGACGTTCTGCAGGGTCTGCAGGCGGTCCTCCCAGGTGCGGGTGGTGATGATCTCCCCGTACCTCTCCCGGCTGGTGTCCAGGTTGTGGTTGTAGGCATCGAGGCCCGCTTCCTTCAGCCGCTCCGCCTGCCCGGCGGTGAGCATGCCCAGCGTGCAGCAGGCTTCCATCCCCATGCGCTTCACCCCCCGCACCATCTCCAGTACCCTGTCGAATTGCGGACCGTCCTTCACCTCCCGCCAGGCCGCGCCCATGCAGAAGCGGGTGGCCCCCGCTTCCCGCGCCTTGCGGGCGGCGGCGAGCACCTCGTCGAGCTCCATCAGGGGCTGGGCTGCGACGCCGGTCTGGTAGCGCGCGGCCTGGGGACAGTAGGCGCAGTCCTCGGGGCAACCGCCCGTCTTCACCGAGAGCAGCGAGCAGAGCTGCACCTTGTTGTCCCCGAAGTGCTCCCGGTGCACGCCCTGCGCGCGGTGGACCAGGTCCAGCAGCGGCAGGTCGTGGATCGCGCGCACCTCGGCGAGCGTCCAGTCATGGCGGATCATGCGCGCTCAGTATCACGCGACCGCGTCTTCCACCACGCGGTTGCGGCCCGCCTGCTTGGCCTCGTAGAGGGCGGCGTCCGCCCGCTTGAAGAGGTCCTCGGGGCTGCGCATCTGCTGGTCGATGGTGGCCACCCCGATGCTGATGGTGACCCGCACCGGCCCGTCGTCGGTGTTGATGGGCTCCTCCGCCACCCGGCGGCGGATGCGCTCCGCGAGCACGGTAGCGGCGCTCTTCTCGCTGGCGCCGGGCAAGAGGATGGCAAACTCCTCGCCCCCGTAGCGCCCGAGCAGGTCCACCGAGCGCAGGGCGGAGCGGCAGCGGTCGGCCAGCACCCGCAGCACCTGGTCGCCCACGTGGTGGCCGTGGCGGTCGTTGATGCGCTTGAAGTGGTCCACGTCCAGCATCATGGCGGTGAGGGGGTGGCCGAAGCGGCGGGAGTTGTCGTAGGCCTGCTGCGCCCGCTCCATGAAGTGCCGGCGGTTGAAGGTGCCGGTGAGGCCGTCCAGGGTGGCGTAGCGCTGCACCTCGTCGAAGAGGCGGGCGTTCTCCACCGCCATGGCGGCGGGCTGGATGAGCGACTGGGCCAGCCGCACCTCGGCCTCGCTGTAGGGCTGGATCCGGCTCTCCAGGCAGACCACGCCGATCACCACGTTGCGCTGCACCAGGGGCAGGGCCACCATCTGCCGCCCGTCGTTGAGCGCCGGCTGGTGGGTGAACACCGCCTCCTCCACGTGCGCGGCGGTGGGGATCAGCCGCTGCGCGGACTCCTTGCCGCGCGAGCCCCGGCTGACCACCACGTCCAGGGCGTCGCGCGTTTCCACCATCACGGCGGCGTCGTCGTACCGCACCGCCCGCCCCAGGCTGTCGAGGAGCTTCTCCAGCACCTCCTCCAGCTTCAGCGACTCGGAGAGGGCGAGGGTGAGCTTCAGCCCCTCGCGCTCGCGCAGCCCGCGGGTCATGGTGTTGAAGGACTCGGCCAGCTCGCCCAGCTCGTCGCGGCTCTTGACGTTGACGTTGGTCTCCAGCGCCCCGCCGGTGACCGCCAGCGCCGCCTCCCGCAGCTTGCGCACCGGGGCGGTGACCGTGCGCACGGAGGTGAAGCCGAGCAGCACCGCCACCAGGAGCCCGACGGCGAGCCAGGAGAAGGCCTCGCGGGAGAGATCCCGCAGGGGCCGCAGCGCCTCGTCGGCGGACTCCTGCACCACCGCCTTCCACCCCAGCAGGGGCACGGGCGCGGCGGCGCCCAGCCATTCGTTGCTCTGCACGCCCTTGACCAGCGGGTGGTCGCGCAGGCTGGCCTGCCTGAACATCAGGTCGTGGTCGGGGTGGACCACCACCTTCCCTTCGCCGTCCACCAGGAAGGCGGCGCCCGATTCGCCGGGCCGGAAGCGGGCGAAGCTCTCCACCATCGGCCGGAGCGAAACCTCGACCGCCACCACCCAGCGCGACCGGTCCGTTCCCGGCACGCTGACCGCCAGGACCAGCCGGGGGATGGGCTTTCCCTCGGCGTCGGGAAGGACGTAGACGGGACCGATGGCCAGGCCCGCCTGCAAGGCGCCCTGCAGGGGGACCTTGCCGGCGTAGACGGCCAGCGCCTGGTCGTCGACCGGCTCGTGCTCCGAGGCGAGCGCTCCCTGCAGCCGGGGGAAGTGGATGATGTTGCCCACCGCATCGGCGTGCGCGTCGAAGAGGCCGACGATGTCCGCCCCGCGCGTCTCTTTGTAGAGGAGCAGGAGCGCTGCATCCCGCGCCTCCGGATCCAGCTTCCCCAGTGGCAGGGTGGAGGCGGCGAGCGTGAGCGAGTCGAGCTTGTCCACCAGCGCCCGGTGCACCTCCGCCGCCAGCGCCTTGGCGTCCCGGGCGTAGATTTCGTCCAGCTTGCTACGCAGGGTTTCCCGGCCGCGCGGGAAGGTGAAGGCCGTCGCCAGGAGGAGGGGAAAGCAGGTGGCGGCCGCGAGCAGGAGGGAGAGCTTGACCGGTAGGCGCAATCAGGCCCCTTCAGGCGGTCGGAAACGGCCCGAAGGGGCCGGCACCTCCCGATGCTAGCATGGCCTCTTTCCTGCGCTAATTCAGGGATGTGCGAGCTTGTGGGCAGCGTGCGACAAGGCTTCTTCGAGCTTTGCGGGCTCGCCGCTGCCCTGGGCGAAATCGGGCCCGCCGCCGCCCTTTCCGCCCAGGATGGAGAGGGCGTCCTTCAGCAGGTCGCCCATCGCGGGGCCCTTGGTCCCCTTGGGCCGGGCGAAGACGAGGTGCGCCCGCCCGTCCTCGGCCGCGGCCAGGAGCGCCGTCGTGCCTGCCTGGGCCAGCGACTGGGCCACCGCCCGGGCGAAGGCCGGGCCGCGGGAGAGCTTGGCAACTACCGGAGAACCCTTGCTTTTCAGGCTTTCCGCCTCCAGGGCCGCGAGGTCCTCCAGGAGCGCGTCGGCCGCCTTGCGCCGCGCCTGCGACTCGCTCGCGATGCGGGAGGCCGCCTGGGCCACGTCGGCGGGAGCGGTCTTGAGGGCCTCCGCCGCGGCCGCCAGCACCTCGTTGGCCTCGTGCAGCAGGCGCACCGCCCGTGCGCCGCAGGCGAACTCCACCCGCGCCTTCCCTTCGCCCCACTTCTGCGCCCGGAGCACCGCCACGCAGCCCACCTCGCCGGTGCGCGCCGGGTGCGTTCCTCCGCAGGGGGAAGCGTCCACGCCCTCCACCAGCACCACCCGGTCGCCCTTCACCGGCTCCTTGCGCAGCGGCAATCTCGCCCGCTCCTCGCCGGTGAAGTCGCGCGCCACCACGGGGAGGTCGCGCCAGATGCTCTCGTTGGCCATGGCCTCCGCTCGCGCCAGGTCCAGCCGGGCGGCCGGGGCGTCCAGGTCGATGGTGCAGGTGCGCTCGCCCAGGTGGAACGAGACGGTGGGCGCGGAGAGCTTGTCGAAGGCGGCCGAGAGCAGGTGTTGCCCGTGGTGCTGCTGCATGTGATCGAAGCGGCGCGCCCAGTCGATCTCGCCCTCCACCGGCCCCAAGCCGAGCGGTTTCTCCAGCACGTGCAGCACCGCGCCCTCGCGCTCCTGGGTGTCGAGCACCTTCACCTCGCCCAGCCGGCCCCGGTCGCCCGGCTGCCCGCCGCCCTCGGGATAGAAAGCGCTGCGGTCGAGGACCGCCGCGGGCCGGCCGTCGTGTTGGCGGAGGTCGAGCACGCGGGCGCTGAACGACTTCAGATAAGGATCCTGCAGATAGAGGCGCTCGGTCATGGGGCGCGCGACCTTAGCGCATCGCGCCCGATCAGCGCAGCCCGGAGAGCCAGGCCATCACGTCCATGCTGGAGAGGAACCCCACCAGCCTTCCCGAGGAGGTGACCACCGGGAGCCCGTGCACCTGCGCGCCTACCATCAGCTCGGCGGCCCTCCGCAGGGTGGCGTCCTCGCTCAGGGCCATCACCGAGCGGGACATCACCTCTTCCAGGGTCGCCGCTTCCGGCTGGAGGTGGTAGCCGCGCTTCTCGGCGATCAGCGCCTCGCGCGCGGAGAGGCCCTCCCCGGCGGCGCCGGCCTCGTGCGCCTTGGCCACCAGGTTGGTCTTGGAGACCACGCCGATCAGCCGGTCGACCTCATCGACCACCGGGATGCGGCTCAGCCCCTGGTCCAGCATCAACTCCACTACGGACTCCACGCTCGCGCCCTTGCGGACGGTGACCACCTCCCGGCTCATGATCGAGGCGACGTGCGGCTCGCGGGGGGGCGTGGAGCGCCGCTTCTTTTCGGGCGAGGGCTTCCTTCCCTGCTTGCCGGAGGCGGTCTTCTTCCCACGGCGGGCGTTCGTAGAGCGCATGCGTTCTCCTGCCTGGCGCCGCGATGCATCCCGTATACCCGCATACAGACCATCCCGGACGCGGGGCCGCACCCTCTCACGGACACGCAGAAAATGCATCTCGATGCACCGACTGCGCCTCTCCGTGGCGCGATGGAAATTGCGTCCCTCGGGAAGTTCTGCGCTTGGGGGCGGGAACGCCTGTTGCAATGCAGCACGCCGGAGGTGCTCCGATGATCAAGTCCATCCTCTGCGCCGTAGAAGGGGTGCCCCGTTCCTTCGACGCCCTTCGCTATGCCGCCCGCCTGGCTCGTGACCTTTCCGCCAGCCTGGTCCTGCTCCATGTCGAGGCCGAGCCTCGCGGCGGCGTCCTCTTCTCGGCTTTCAGCCCCGACGAGCCGCCCGACGAGGACCACTGGAACTCCATCGTCTCCGGCCTGCTCGGCCACCCGGTGGAAGTGCACTACGCCACCGGTGACATCGCCCAGGAGATCGTCCGCTTCGCCAACAAGGTGAAGGTCGACCTGATCGTGCTCGGCTCGAGCGCGCGCAACCCGGCATCCTTGGCCATCGCCTCCGCAGTGGGAGGAGTCCTCCCGCACGCGCCTTGCCCCGTCACCGTGGTTCCGGCCGGATCCGAAGCCGCGCAGTCCGGGGAGAGCGAGGCCGCCTAACCGGGAAGCAGCGAAAGCTGGCGGTTTCGCGGCTGCCTCTGCGCCGGACCGCGGACGTCGCGCCCGCCGTAGTCCGCGGAAAGCTCGTTCTCGGTTTGCAGGAGATCCTCGAACGATGGCCCGCCGTTGCCCTCGAGCCGGCGGGCCTGGTCGTCGAGGCGGCGGATGGCCTCCAGTTTCTCGGTCCGGCCCAGGCGGGCCGCGGAGACCGCCTGCTTCAGCACGGAGATGGTGCGGTCGTAGACCTTCAGCGGCACGGGGAAGGGGTGCCCGTCCTTGCCGCCGTGCGCGAGGGAGAAGCGGGCGGGATCGTCGAAGCGGCAGGGGGCGCCGTGGAGCACCTCGGCCACCGCCGCCAGCGCCTCGACGGTGCGGGCGCCCACACCCGGCTGGAGCAAGAGCTCCGGAAAGTCGCGCGGGCCCGCTTCGCGAGCCGCGGCGAGCGTGCCGTGCAGGCGGCGGAGGAAGACGTCGGAGCGGCGGACCTCGTGGTGCGCGGGCATCTGCAGCCGGGGCAGCTCGCGCAGGACGCGCTCCGGCTCCCGCGAGAGATCCAGTGCCGCAGAGCGCGAGGCGCCCGCCCGGCGATCGGTGAGGTTGAGGATGGCGCCTCCCGGCCGGCCCTCGATGGCCGCGTGCGGCTCCTCCACGAAGCTGCGCACGCCCTCCGACAGCCAGTGGTAGCGCCGGGCCTGCTTGCGGCCGGGATTCATCCCTTGCTGCACCACCGTCCAGGCGCCGTCGCGGGCGACGACGAAGCCGTGGAGGTAGAGATCGAAGCCGTCCTGGACGAGCGCGCTGTCCACTTTCGCCACCAGCCGGCTGGTGCGGGCCAGGGCGCCGCCGTCGATGCCGGTGCGCTCCCCGAACTGGACGAGCTCCTCGGGCGTCCTGCGCGAGTGGCGGCCGCGGCCGCCGCAGACGGTGAGGCCCAGCTCGCCCTCGCGGCCTTGGAGTCCGCGCTTCAGCGCGCCGAGCACGCTGGTGGTGATGCCGCTGGAGTGCCAGTCCATCCCCATCACGCAGCCCAGGGCCTGGAACCAGAAGGGGTGCGCCAGCCGGCGAAGCACGCCATGCGGCCCTTCCTCCAACACCAGCGCCTCGACCATCACCTCGCCCAGCCGGGCCATGCGCTGGGCGAGCCAGGCGGGGACGCGGCCGCCGTGGAGGGGAAGGTCTGCGCTGCCGGTACGACCCATACGGGCGTTCAGTATAGCGCTTCAGGAACGACGGGGGCGAACTCCGGCGCGAAAGACTTCGCCGTCCCTGAGCACCCAGCGCAGCTTGTCGGGCGCCTGACCGGTCACCCGCATGCGGCCCGGGTGGATGGCGCGAAGGTGGTGGACGGCGCAGAGGGCGGTCTGGTTCCGGGGATCGTCGCTGCCGCCCTGCGAGAGGAACTCGACATGGTGACTCTGCCCGGCCGCACGGCTGCACCCCGGCACCGTGCAGCGGTGCCTGTCGCGCTTGCGGATGCGCTGAGACAGCGTCTGTTTCCCCTTCAATCCGGGCTTCCAGACCTCGATGAAGTGATCCGCGATGCGCAAGAGGCACTCCGTGGGTGAAGTCCACCGTCCGGCTTCGCGCTGCGCGGCCCGGAACGCGGCCGAAGCGACCGCGGCGACGGTCGCCGGTAGCCAGATCCGGAGCGCCCCCCGAGCGCACATCTGCCTCTCGTCCTCTTCGTCGAGGGCACGGCGCAGTTCGATGCAGGTCATCGTCTCGGCCCGCTCGATCCAGCCGGGAATGGAGACGGGATCCAGATCACGGGCGAGCAAGCGCGCCTTCTCGTAGGAGATCCGCTTCTCCCGCATCGCCGTGCGCAAGAGGGGAGTCTGGTAGAGGCTCCGCTCCAGCCTTGCGCGCTGGATCACGGTGCGCACTGCCATCCCCAGCCGCTCCTCGCAGTAGTGGGCGAAGCTGGCGAAGCCGAGAAGCTCCCAGCTCCGGGTGCTGCGCATGAGCGTGGCCAGGTGGCCGAACGACTCCTCCCACCGGTCGCGCTGCGCTACCCGACGCCGGATCAGCGCGTCGAGATGCTTCGCGTCGTACTCGAAGCTCTCGGGTGGCGCCTGCACCGGATCGACCTGGGTCAGGCCAGCCCAGAGATTGCTCTGCTGCTCGAGGTACTCTTTGAGCGGCTCCAGATCTTCTTCGGTGACGAAGAACGACTCGCTTTCGCCTTCCTCGTCAGGCCCAGGGTGCGCATTCAGGTACTCCTGGCACATGGCCTCGAAGAGCTGCGGCTTCGGCGTCGTGGGCCCCATCTCCCTCCGCGCCAGCTCGAAGGCTTCGTCGACCCGAGCCCGCTCGGCAGAGGACATTGGTACGCAGAGCTGCTTCCAGGGAAGCTCGTCCCCTTCTTCCCTGGGAGGCTTCCCCAGATCGGCCTGAAGCTTGCGGACCGTCTCCGTCTCCGCGCGATGTACCCAGCAGGCTTCCGCCTCACCTCGGGCTACGGCCACCACGATCTCCGCCTTGCGCGGACTGACCCTGCCGGCACGCACCGCCTCGCGGAGCAGGGGGCGTTCCCGCAACCGCGTCGCCAGCCGGGCCATCTTCACCGCCGTGCTGGCGTTGAT
>DATKAG010000231.1:0-17683 GCA_035498355.1 Myxococcales bacterium
ACGCCCTGCTCTTCCACGGCCCGATCGAGCAGGCGGAGGAACTCCTCCGGCAGGCCGCTTCCGCCTCCTCGAGGGGGGCGAAGCAGGCCAGGAGCCGGATGCGCCGCCCCTCCCGCTCGTAAGCGCCCCGCGCCCCGCAGAGGCCGGAGGACTCGAAGGGGGCCACCGACTGCAGGTCGCGGATCCGGTGGTACCTGCGCAGGAGCACCTCCACCAGCCGGGCCCGTCCCCCGCCGGAAGCCGCCGCCATGGCCTCGATCAGCCGGGGCGAGAGCGGCCAGGTGACTTCCACCAGCCGCTGCGCGGCCGCGGAATCGGGGGCCGCGGCTACCCGGTGCAGGTCGGCGTCGGCCTGGGCCAGCACCTCGTCGCGGACCTGCTGGAAGAGAGGCCGATCGAACCATCGGAAGTGGAGCTCGCGGGCGAGGTCGGCGATGGCCGGATGGCTGGCGCGCGCCACTTCCGGCAGCGTCTCCAGAAGCTCGCGCCACTGCGGCTCCGGGGGGCGCTCGGTGCCCAGGCGTTTCTCCAGCAGGGCCTGCATGGCCGGGAGCAGATCGTCGAGCCGGCCGCGCGCCTTCCACAGGCGAAGCAAGGCGCGATCGAGCACCCAGGGCGCGACCCCGCGCGAGACGCCCTGCTCTTCCACGGCCCGATCGAGCAGGCGGAGGAACTCCTCCGGCAGGCCGGCGCCGGAGGGCTCCTGCATGGCCAGGTAGCGCACCAGGAGCTCGAAGGGGGGTGGGCCCTCGCCGGCGCGCTCGCGGGAGAAGAGCGCGGCCTGCTGGACGAAGACGGAGAGAGCCTCGAGCTCCGCCTCGGACCGGGAGCGCTCGAGCGCCTTGGCCAGGGCCCGGGGATCCCAGCCGTCGCCGTCGTATCCCAGCATCAGCCGGTAGAGCTCGCGGGCCGGCTCGCGCACGCCGCAGGCCACGGGCTCCAGCGCGCTGCCCAGGCCTTCCTCCGGTTCGTCCTCCGGCGCCAGCGTGAGCAGGGGCGACCCCGCCGCCACGTGCTGGTTGGGCGCCACCAGCACCTCGCGCACGCGCCCTTCCTGCGGGGCGGAGATCGCCGCCTCCAGCTTCATCGCCTCCAGCACCATCAACTGCTGCCCGGATTTCACCCGGTCGCCGGGCTGGACCAGCACCTGGCCCACCACCGCGGGCATGGGCGCCGCCACCACCCCGTCGTCGGCGCACTGGACGGCGTAGGAGAGGCCGTCGATCTCCAGGTGGTGGACGCCCGGATCCTCGCTGTGCAGGACCACGCTGGTCCGTCCTCCGTCGGCGATGCGCAGCTCGTGCGGGCCCCGCTCCTCCACCTGGAAGAGGCTCGCCTCGACCCGGAATTCCTCCGCCCCGACCTGCGCCACGCGGATCCGGTGCCGCCCCTCCACGTCGATCAGCTCGACCAGCCTCCCGTCGGCGGGATCGGTCTGCGGCCTTCCCCGCCGCGCCTGGGCGAGGAAGCGCTCCAGCTCGCGGCCCTGGGCGGACTGGTACTCGAAGATCGCCGCCGCGGCCCGGGCCAGCGCCGGATCGCGCCTGGGCGGGGCCTTGTCCGCTCCCAGCGCCCGGGCACAGGACAGGATCAGCGCTCCGCGGTTCGTCGCCCTTCCCTCCACCACCAGGGCGGTTTCGGCGAGGGCGTCCAAAAGGCGCCGCAGCGCCTCCCGGCGATCGCGGCCGGTGGCGCAGATGGTGCCCAGCAGCGCGGAAGGGCCGGCGGGAACGCGGTCGCCTTCCCAGACGCAGGAGAAGATGCGCACGCCGGGCCCGCGGGGAACGCGGACCAGCGCCACCTTGCCGGAGCGCGCCGCGGGCCCGGCGGAGATGGAGGCGGAGACGGCGCAGCCCACGCCGGAGGCGAGCGGGGGCACTGGCTCGCCGGCCTCCAGGGCCACCCGCAGGGAGACCAGGTCGAGCCCGGTGAGGTCCTCGACGGCCGCCTCGCCCGCCCCGCAAGTGTCGAGCCCGGCGACGGCCGGGCCGCCTTCGCCCAGGGCCAGGCTGACCACCGCCACGCCCCGCCCGCGCAGCGGCCGGCAGGCCTCCTCGGCGGCGGCGGCGAGATCGACGGCGGACGCAGGAGAGGGAATCGGCGCCTCCACCAGGCCGGGCCCGAGGCTCCCGACTACGGCGAGGGTGCGCGCCGTTCCCGCCCCGTCGAGGGCGACGAACGCCTCCATCCGCGGCTCGCTGGCGGCCGAGGGGCGGAGGGCCTGCGCCGCCTCCGCCTCCGCCAGCGACTCCGCGCCGGGTCCGAGGACCGCGATCCCCTGCGCGGCGCAGCGCTCGGCGATCCGTTGCCGCAGGCCCGGAGCGCCCGTCAGCAGCCAGAGCGAGTCCGCGCCCACCGCCCGGAGCGCCGCCTCCACCGCGTCCGGTTCCACCGACTCCAGCTCGACGGGCTTCCCCTCGCCGGAGAAGGGCTCGCCGGCCAGGGTGAGGGTGACCACCTCCACGCCGCGCGCCTGCAAGGCACGGGCTGCCCTGGGGCCCGTCCCGCACTGATCGAGAATCGCGGCGCGCTGCATCCTGCCGTCTCCGCTCAGAGGGTGGCCAGCCGTTCCAAAAAAGACGGGTCGAGCGGAGCCGGCAGCGTCGCCGTGCGATAACCGTGCAGCCGGAGCAGCGCGCGACCCGCTTCATCTACCACCTGCGCGTCGAATCCGCCTGTACCGTCGTCCACTACCACCGCTTCCAGGCGGCCCTGGGCGGTGGCCGCGTCGCCCAGCGCCTCCACCGCGTCGACGTGCTGGGGCAGGCCCATCTGGCCCTTGGCGCGCATCTCCCGCAGGCCCGCCGTCTGGAAGCAGAGCTCGATCAGCCTCGGCTCCAGCACCAGCGGCTTGTCGGCCGCGTGGTCCTCGGGCAGCCGGGCCGGCAGGAGCCCCACCGTCGAGCCGTCGTCGTTCCAGGCCCGCTCCAGCACCTGGTAGGCCGGGCCGTGGAAGTAGACGCCGTAGATGTCGCGGGCCGGCAGCGCCTGCTCGTGCGCGGGAGGCTGCTTCGCGGCCACGGGCTCCGCCGGCCGGCGCGCCAGCCGGACCCGGGCGGTGAAGTGGGTGGTCCTCTGCGGCGCCGGCTGGTTGGCCAGCTGCCGTTCCCCGGAAAGCGCGCACCCGGCGATCAGCTCGCCGCCCTCCTCCCGCAACAGCGCGGTGAGGCGAAGGGTGCGCGGCTCGCCCCGGTAGAACTTGAAGGGAGCGAGGAACTCGACGCTCTCCACCGCGGCCACCCGGAACCCGGGGGCCACCAGCGTGGCCAGCTCGGCGAAGGCCTCCAGCCCCATCACGCCGGGCAGAACGGGAGTGCCGTCGATCCGGTGATCGTGAAGGAAGGGCTGTCCCGCCGGATCGAGCGTGGTCTCCACGGTGAGCCCGCCGTTGACGGTGAGGGAGATGGCGCGGCCGATCATCGGGCCGCGGCCGCGCAGGTCGACGCGCGCCGGATCGAGGCCGCCTTCAGGGTCCCGCTCCGCGAGCAAGACGCCCAGGGCGCCGGCCACCACCACCTCGCCGCGGGCGCCGGAAGCGAGCTCGCGGCGGATGGCCCGCATCCCCTCCTCGGGCGGCAGCATCTCGATGCCGGCCACCTCCATCATCCTGGGGATGGAGCCCCGCGAGGCCATGCCGATGCGCGCCCAAGCCGTCCAGTCGAGGTGGATCCCCTGGGCTTCGGGCCGCTCCCGCCGCAGGGCGGAGACGCACTTGGCGAGCAGGTCGTTGGCCGCGCTGTAGTCGGTCTGCCCGGCGTTTCCGAAGCGGCCGGCGATGGACCCGAAGGTGACCACCGCGCCGATGGGCACGGAGCGCAGGGCGCGAATGACGTGGAAGAACCCGTTGGCCTTCACGTCCAGGACCTTGGCGAACTCCTCGTCGGACTTGTCGGGCAAGAAGCGGCTGATCTCCAGCCCGGCGCAGTGGAGGAGCACGTCGGCGCGGGGAACTCCCGCCAGCGCCTTCTCCACCGCCGGCCCGTCGCAGAGGTTGACCTGCGCCCAGCGGGCGGTGCCGCCGGCGGCGCGGATGGCCCGGATGGCCTGCGCCCCCGCCGCCAGCCTCTCGATGCGGGCCAGCTCGCGCTCGATGGCAACCGGCGTCACCTTCTCGCCGCGCGCCTGGGCGCGCTCGATCAGCGAGCGCTTGAGCCCCTCGCGATCGCTCTCGATGCGGCCCAGGTCGGGATCGGAGAGGTCCGGCTCGGGGAAGAGGTCCACCAGCCAGAACGTGCCTCCCTCCCTGGCCAGGTCGCAGGTGATGGCGGAGACGATGCTGCCCGCCGCCCCGGTGATCACGTAGGTGGCGTCCTTGCCCAGCTTCGCGGGCACGCCCGGCTCGGCTTTCGCCTGGCAAGCGGCGAGGGTGAAGCGCTCCTCGCCCCGCCGGCCGATCTCCACCGCCCCGGGATCGCGCAAGGCCTCCTCGATCAGGGCCGAGGCGACGGCCTCCACGCCGCGCGAGAGCTCGAAGTCGACCACCTTGACCAGCGCCTCGCCGCGCTCGCGGGAGAGGGCCTTGACGAACCCGCTCACCGCGCCGCCCATCGGGGCGGACGCTCCCTGCGCGTCGATGCCGAGCAGGCCTCCCATCCGCGTGGCCGCGACCAGGAACCGGCCCTTGCCCAGCCGGGGGTGGAAGGCGCGGGCGGTCTTCGCCAGCGCCTTCACCCGCAGGGCGAGACCTTCCTGCCAGGACTGCGGGGTCAGCGAGGAGAGCGGGCCCTCGTCGTCGAGCGCCGGCAGCCAGAAGAGGCCGTCGGCCTCCGCCAGGCCGTCCACCGCGCCCGGCTCCACCTGGACCACCTCGGCGCCCTGGGCGCGAAGCTGGCCCGCGAGAGCGTCGCAGACGCCGCCTTTGTCGGCCACCAGCGCGACCCGGCCCAGCTTCACGCCGCTGTCCTTGCAGAGCGCGATAGGGGGCCTGAGCACCGGCACCGGGATGCGGCGCAGGATGGTGCTGGAGGGCGGGGCCTCCACAGCCTCGGGCCTGGCCGCCTCCGCGGATTTCGCCTGCGCGGCCGGCCGGCGCTGGTTCACGAAGCCGATGACGTGCCGGATGGTCGGGAAGTCGCGCAGCTTGAGCTGGGCGTCGCGCTCGATGCCGTAGGCTTCGCGCACCGCCGCGAACGTCTCCGCCTGCTTGACCGTGTCGACGCCGAGATCGGCCTCCAGATCCAGGTCGAGGTCCAGCATCTCCGGCGGATAGCCGGTCTTGGCGGCGAGGATCTCCAGCACTTTCTGCACAACTTCGTCAGACGTTGACGTTGACGTTGACGTGGGCGTTGACGTGGACGGCGACGGCGACGTGGCCGCCACCGGCACTGCCGGCACCGCGGCCGCCGCCTGCTTCAGCTCCGGCTTCCGGTCATACACGAACCCGATCACGTGCCGCAGCGTGGGGAAATCGCGCAGCTTGAGCTGAGCATCGCGCTCGATGCCGTACGCCTCGCGCACCGCCGCGAACGTCTCCGCCTGCTTCACGGTATCGACGCCCAGGTCAGCCTCGAGGTCCAGGTCGAGGTCCAGCATCTCCGGCGGATATCCCGTCTTGGCGGCGATGATCGCCAGCACCTTCTCGGCGACCGGATCGGCGACCGTCGCCGCCACCGGGGCCGGCGCAGGCTTGGGGGGCGGCGCCGCGGCGGCCACAGGCGCCTTCGCGACCGCCACCGGCGGGGCCTTCGCCACCGGTGCGGGCAGGACCTTCGCCGCCGGCGACGGCGCGGGCGCTGCGGCCTTCGCCGGCTGGACCGCTTCGCGCTTCGGCTCCAGCCGCTGGCCCGCCTCGTCCCTCACGCGCAGCACGCGGCGGACGATCTCCAGCTCCGCCTTGGGCTGCCCGCTGGCCTTCGCCACCCAGGCGTCGAACCTCGCCCGGTCCTCGATGCGGCCTTCGTACCCCAGCCGCTCGGGCGCGCGCCGCGGGGCAGGGCCCCGGCGCTCGACGGTCATCGCCAGCTGCGAGCCGAAGCCCGCCGCCAGGCGCAGGGCGAACTCGGGCGAGGGCGCCCCGCCGCGCGAGAGGTTCAGGTCGCCCAGCTCCGGATCCTTCTCCTTGAAGTTGGGGATGGGCGGGACCAGCCCGGTCTCCAGCGCCTTGACCGCGACCACGTCCTCCAGCCCGACGGCCATCGGGTGGCCGGTGAAACCCTTGGTGTTCGCCACCACGATCCTGTCCGCCTCCGCCCCGAACACCTGGCGCAGCGCGTGCACCTCGGCGGCCGCGCTTCCCCCGCGCGCGGGCGTGTAGGTCTCGTGCGAGAGGAACACCATGCTGCGCGCCATCTCGGCGCGCCCGATCCCGCTCCGCTTCTCCACCCCGGACACCAGCCGCTCCATCGCGGAGGCGATGTGCTCCACGTCCAGGCGGGTGCCGTGGAAGGCGCTGTTCGCCACCTCGGCCCCTAAAACCTGGGCGATGGGCGAGAGGCCCCGCTCGCGCGCGGCCTCCGCGGCCTCCACCACCAGGGCGGCGGCGCCCATGCCCACGATCATCCCGTGCCGGCGGCGGTCGAAGGGCGTCGCCGCCAGCTCCACGTCGTCGTCGGTGGCGGCCGCCCCGCTGGCGAGGAAGCCGGCGCCGATCCACTCGATCAGGTTGTCCGAGGTGGCGTCGTCGGCGGCCAGCACGATCACCCGCCGGCAGCGTCCGGCGCGGATCCAGTCCTCGGCCAGGGCCACCGCCTGCGTGGTGCTGGCGCAGGCCGCGTTCACCTGCGTGTTGGGCCCCCGCGCGCCGATCAGCTCGGCGAACTGCGAGTGGCCCATGGAGAGCACGCGGAAGAGGAAGCGCCGGTCGAAGGCGAACGGCTCGCGGGAAAGCTCGCCCTTCAGCTCCTCGACCCGGGCCTCGATCTCCGGGCGGACGGCGTCCGCCCGGCCGCAGGCGGCGAGGAGCCGCTCGTCCCGCGCCAGCTCCTCGCGGCGGGCCTTGTCGCGCTGGTAGGCGGAAAGGATCTGCGCGAAGGAGTCGAAGCCCGGGAACGCCGAGGCGAAGATCACCCCGGTGTCGTCGCGCATCTCCTCGGGGAGGACGAAGCGGTCGGGCAGCCGGGTGCCCCGCGAGGTGGTCTTCCAGCGCATCACCAGGGGGATGCCGGCGTCGCGCAGGGCTTCCAGCCCGGCGCCGATGGCCAGCGAGGTGACGCGATCGAAGGCCGCCACCCGCTCCTCGGGGATGCCGAACTCGGCGGCCAGGTCCAGCGCCGCCCCCCGCGCCGCCAGCTTGATCACCTCGGACTGGCTGCCGATGGCCTGCATCGACCCGGAGCCGTCGTCGCCCTTGACCACGCGGGTGATGTGCTTGTCCACCATCGCCTTGCGGAAGCGCGAGGGGATGAGGTCGATCATCTGCTCGCCGCGGAGGATGCGGCCTACGTTGGCGTCGTCGAAGAGCTTGCCCCCCCCGGGCAGGCCCAGGGCGGCGCCGGTGATCACCACCGCCTCCTGCTTCACCTGAAGCGGGGCGGCGGCGATCTCCTGGCCGTCCACTCCCTGCCCCAGACCCGCCGCGTAGAGGCCGGCCAGCGCCTGGTTGAAGGAGACGGCGTCGTCCTGCTTGGGGTGGTTGGTGGCGAGCGCCAGGACGTCGGGCGACTCCAGGACGTCGTCCACGAATCCCTGCAGCGCCCGCTTCGGGCCCACCTCGACGAAGACCCGCACGCCCTGGGCGTGGAGCGTCTCCAGCCCCTTGACGAACTGCACCGGCGAGGCCACCTGGCGGGCGAGCAGGTCGAGCATCGCCTCCCGATCGCCGGGATAGAGCTCGCCGTTCACGTTCGCGATCACCGGCAGCCGCGGCGGCTGCAGGCGCAGGCGGCGGAGCACCTGCTTCAGGGGCTCGCTCGCGGGAGCGACGATGCGGGTGTGGAAGGCATGGCTCACGGGCAGCCGGACCGCGCCGTGGCCCATCTTCGCCAGCTCGTCGATGGCCTCGGCCACCGCCTGGGTCTCGCCCCCGATGACCGCCTGCTTGCGGCTGTTCAGGTTGGCGATCACCACGTATCCCTTCACCCGGGAGAGCGCCTCCTCCACCCTGGGCAAGGGAGCGGCCACGGCGGCCATGGCCCCGTTGTCCTTCACCGAGAGCCGGGTCATCTCCCGGCCGCGCGCGCTCACCGCCTCCAGCGCGTCAGCGAAGGGGAGCGCGCCGGCGCAGACCAGCGCGCCGTACTCGCCCAGGCTGTGGCCCATGACGAAGTCGGGCGCAATCCCGTACTGCCCGAGCAGCCGGGCCATGGCCACGTCCACGGTCAGCACCGCGGGCTGGGTGATGGCGGTCTGCTTCAGCGCCTCCTCGGACCTGGGGTCCTTGGGGTCGGCGAAGATGTACTCGGAGAGCGGCTTCTCCAGGAGCGCCGCCATGGCCGCGTCGGCCTCGGCGAAGGTATCGCGCACCACGGGCTCGCTCTCCCGCAGCGCCCGCAGCATGCCCACGTACTGCGATCCCTGGCCGGTGCAGAGGAACGCCACCTTGGGGGCCGGCCCGCTGCCGCGGAAGACGCCTTTGTTGCGCAGCGCCTTCCAGGCCCGGGCGTCGCCGCCCTCCAGCGCCTGCGCCGCCTTGCCCGCCTTCTCGGCCAGGTCCTTCGCGCCGGCGAAGTCGATGGCTACCCGGGCCGGCGCCTGCAGATCGGCCTTCGCGGGAGCGGCGGGAGCGGGGCACTCTCCGCCCTTCGCCTTCGCCTCCAGCTGGCGCAGCCTCGCGGCCAGCGCGGAAAGGCTCGCGGCGCCCACCAGGGCGATGGCGCGCAAAGGCGCCTTGGGGCTCCCGGCGGCCGGGAGGACCTGCGCCGTCACGGGGACGGGCCGCTTGCGCGAGAGCCGCCCGGGGACGTGCTCCTCGAGCACGATGTGGAAGTTCGTCCCGCCGAACCCGAAGGCGCTCACCGCCGCCTTGCGCGGCTCCTCGCCGTGCCGGGGGAACTCTCCCAGCTCCCGCTGGACGCGGACGGGGGACTTCTCGAAGTCGATGCCCGGATTGGGCCGGTCGAAGTGCAGGCTGGGAGGGATCTTCTTCTCCCGGAGCGAAAGGGTGGCCTTGAGCAGCCCGGCCGCGCCCGCGGCCGCCTTGAGGTGGCCGATGTTCGACTTCACCGAGCCCAGGGCGATCGGCCCGGTGCCGTTCGACTTCCCGAAGGTCTCGATCAGGCTCTGCACCTCGACCAGGTCGCCCACCTTGGTGGAGGTGCCGTGGCCCTCCACCATCCCGCAGGTGCTGGGATCGAGGCCCGACGCCTTCCAGGCCCGCTCGATGGCCAGCTTCTGCCCGATGGGATTGGGAGCGGTCAGCCCCTTGCCCTTGCCGTCGCTGGAGGCGCCCACCGCGCGGACCACCGCGTGCACCCGGTCGCCGTCGCGCTCGGCGTCGGCCAGGCGCTTGAGGAGGAAGAGGGCCGCGCCCTCGCCCATCACGAAGCCGTCCGCGCCATCCGCGTAGGGCCGCGAGCCGGTGGCCGAGAGCGCCCCGATCTTGCAGAACTTCACGTAGGCGTTGATCCCCATGTTGCGGTCGATGCCGCCGCAGAGGGCGGCGTCGAACTCGCCTTCCACCAGCCCGTTCACCGCCGAGTTCAGCGCCGCCAGGGCGGAGGCACAGGCCGCGTCCACCGTGTAGTTCGCGCCGTGCAGGTCGAAGAGGTTCGCCACCCGCCCGGCGAGGCAGTTGGACAGCTCGCCCGGCATCGTGTCCTCAGTGATCCCCGGAAGCCGCGCCCCCAGCGCCACCCGCGCGTCCCGCTCGATGGCGGCGCGCACTTCCCCGGGCAGCTCCTGGAAGCTGCGCGCGTTCTCCAGCGCCTTGGCGAACTCGGGGAACAGGATGCGCAGGGTGGTGAAGATGTGCCGCTCGCCGGCCATGGCGTTGCCCAGGATCACGGCGGTGCGCAGGGGATCGACGGGCTTGCCGTAATCCTGCAGCGCGGCCCGGGCGCAGGCGATGGCCCACTTCTGCCCGGGGTCCATCGCCTCCGCCACCTTGGGCGGGATGGGCAGCTTCCACTTCGCCGGCTCGAAGGCCCATTCGGTCACCCAGCCGCCGATCTTCGAATAGGTGCGATCCGGCGCCAGCGGATCGGGATCCCAGTACAGGGCCGGGTCCCAGCGCTCCTTGGGCACCTCGCGGATGCTGTCCTTGCCCGCCTGGAGGTTGGCCCAGAACGAGGCGGCGTCCGGCGCGTCGGGGAGGATGGCGCCGAGGCCTACGATGGCGATTGCGCGCTCTTCGGGTGACGACATGTGGGGGGCTCCTAGGCAGCCTTCTGCGCGGCCTCGCGCCCGTAGAGCGCGTCGGCCACCAGGTTGAGATCGGAGATCAGCCCGGCCTGCGCTTTCTGGATCTCGGTCGCGCGCAGCGCCGAGGCGACCTGCGCGGCGTCCTGCGGCGCCTCGCTGGCGCCCATCAGCCACCGGGCGCCGCCCGTGGCCACCTGCAAGGCGGCCTCCCGCGCGTAGGCGCGGGAGAGGGCGGCCAGGGCGGGCGGGGCGAACCGCGGATCCGACTTCTCCGGGAGCTTGCCAGCCAGCGCCGCGGCCGCGCGCCGGGCCAGCGCCGCCGCGCCTTCGGCCGCGCAGACCAGCTCGCCCAGGCGCAGCAGCACGTGCTGGTGGCGGGTGAGGCGGAGAACGCGGGCGCGCTCGAACAACTCGGCCAGCGACTCGATGCCCAGGGCGGCGACGGGGGCGCCCGAGGCCGGGGGAAGCTCGCGCAGCTTGCGCGCCTCGTCCTTGAAGACCTGACCGCGGGTCTTGAGGTTCTGCTGCCAGAAGTCGCGGGCGACGGTCATCTCCAGGATCTCGGAGGTGCCCTCGTAGATGGTGGTGATGCGCACGTCGCGGCGGATCTTCTCCACCATGTACTCGCGCGTGTACCCGTAGCCGCCCAGGGCCTGGATGGCGGCGTCGGCCGCGGCGATCCCCGCCTCGGAGGCGAGGTACTTGGCCACCGCCCCTTCGGTGTTGAGGAAGGTCTCGCCCGCGTCGAGCCGCGCGGCCACCTCCTCCACCACCGCCCGCGCCGCCTCCAGCCGGGCGGCGTGGGGGACGATCAGCTTGTGCGTGTAGCCCTGCTTGTCCGCCAGGGGCCCGCCGCCCTGGATGCGGGTGAGCGAATAGGCCATCGCCTTGTCCAGCGCGCTCCAGCCGGCGCCCATGGCGAAGGCGGCCACCATCAGGCGCGTGTAGCCGAACACCGCCTGCGCCTGGTTGAGGCCCTGCCCCTCGACCAGCCCCACCAGGTTCTCCGCCGGGACCTCCACGTCCTCGAGCGAGAGCGCGGCGGTGTTGCTCAGGCGGATGCCGTGCTTGTCCTCGGGCTTGCCCGGCGTGAACCCGGGCGTGCCCCGTTCCACCACGAACCAGGAGGGCCCGCCGGGTGCGTTGGCGAGGATGGTGCAGAAGGCGGCGTAGCCGCCGTTGCTGATCCATTGCTTGGAGCCGTTGATCCGGTACCCGACGACCTTCCCCTCCCTCTCGATGCGGGTGGCGGCGGTACGCAGGAGGGAGAGATCGCTGCCGGCCTGCGGCTCGGTGGCGCCGTAGGCGACCGTGATCCCCTGGTCGGCGATGCGGGTGAGCCAGCGCTTCTTCTGTTCCTCGGTGCCTCCGACGAAGAGCGGTTCGCTGCCGAGGAAGGTGGCGAAGAGCGCGGTGGCCACGCCCACGTCCACCCGCCCCATCCGCTCGCAGAGCCGGTAGAGATCGAAGCTGCCCGCGCCCATCCCGTGCAGCTCCTCGGGGAGGAAGAAGAGCTGGATGCCCAGCTCCGGGCCGCACATCTCCTTGACGATCTCCTCGGGGAACTCGTCTTTGGCGTCCAGCTCCAGCAGCTTCGAGTCCGGCAGCCGCCGCCGGGCAAACTCGTCGAGGGCCGCGAGGGCCGCCTGCAATGTGTCCTTGTCCAGTCCGGGCATCTGGTCTCCCTCGCGTACGCTCTTCGCGGTACGGCGGGCATTTGAAAGAAAGCCTGCATAAGCAAGAGAGGATCCATTCGGGCCGCGGGCGCGCATCTGGCGGCCCGCGCCCGGGTCCGCAGAAAACGCGCACCGGTCTTTTCCTCGGCTTTGCGAGCGCATTTCCTGCGGCGCCCGGGGGGCGGCTCGCCTCCCCGCTCCTTCCTGCCGACCCTGTCGGCGCCGGTGAACGGAGGTGGCGAAGGTGCGCACGCGCGGTTTTTTTTGCCGCACGCGCTTCCCTCTTTGCTCCCGGGCGCTTGCAGTCGCAGGCTCCGAGCCGCGTCCAGGGTGGGCGCGGGTCGGCTTTGAAGCCCGGCGCAAGGGGGGCTTAGACTTTTGCCCGTACGGGAAATGTGAATGCCCGGGGGGGCTGGTTCGATCGATCCGGAGGGATTCGATGACCCGCTCGCCCCGCGCAAGCACTCTCGTCCGCACCGCCCGCCTGCTCACCCTCGCCGCCCTCGCCGCCTGCCAGGCGAAGGACGCCGCGCCCCGCGACTTGCCGGGGACCAGCCGGCAGGTGATCTCCGACGCCGCGCACAACTTCGGGACGCCGGGGTTCTACTTCCTGCCCCCGATGGTTCCCCGGCCGGGATCGTTCGGGCCCTTCCGCCCGGACGTGTTCCCCGTGGTGCAGATCGACAAGGTGGTCCTCTCGCCCCCGGGCTGCACCTCGGACTGCACGGCCACGGTGGTGCGGCAGCGGGTGGCGCGCTGGACGCGCTTCTGGGGCACCGACGGGCGGCGCATCCGCGTGCACCTCAACAGCGGCTGGTGGGGCTGGTGGGGATGGTTCGACGACGACGACTGGACCGACGGCGACGACGACCTGCCCGACGGCTACTTCGTGGTCCGGTGGGACTCCGACGACTTCGGCGTCTTCCCGAACGGGATCTACCGGGTGCGCGTGCTGGTCCCCTCGAGCGGCAGCCTGCTGGAGCTGGGCTTCTCCGACGTGGAGGTCGTCGCCAGCACCAGGCAGTTCCGCAAGGTCGACACCAGCGAGTTCACCCCGCTGATCGACGGGCGCACGCTCAAGATCAAGTTCCGCATCGACACGCCCGCGCTCGCCTGCGTGAACGTCAGCTGCCCGGCCAACCCCGACGGCACCCCCGGGACCTGCGATCCGCACACCGGCCAGTGCAGCTCCTCGCTGCCGCCTCCCGGCACCCTCTGCCCCGACGACGGCAACCCCTGCACCACCGACGTCTGGAACGACGTGGGCGTGTGCGTCCACTCCCCGGGCAACGCCGGGACGCAGTGCCGCGACGCGGCCGGCGATTGCGATCTGCCCGCCGCCTGCGACGGGGCGAGCGCCGCCTGCCCGGCCAACGGCTTCAAGAGCTCCGACACCGTGTGCCGCGCATCGGCCGGGCCCTGCGACGCGCCGGAGAGCTGCACGGGCGCGAGCGCCTTCTGCCCCGCGGACGCCAAGGCGCCGGTCACCACCGTCTGCCGCGTGGCCTCCGGCGCCTGCGAGCTGGCGGCCACCTGCGACGGGTCGGGCGACGCCTGCCCCGCCAACCCGCTCAAGCCCGCGGCCACCGTCTGCCGCGCGGCGGCGGGAGCCTGCGACAAGGAGGAGACCTGCACGGGCACCAGCCCGGACTGCCCCGCCGACGCCAAGAGTCCCTCCGGCACCATCTGCCGCCTGGCGGCAGGTGACTGCGACGTAGCAGCCCGCTGCGACGGGTCGAACGATCAGTGCCCGCCGAACGGCTTCCTGTCCACCGGCGTGGTCTGCCGCGCGGCGGCCGGGCCCTGCGACCGCCCGGAGAACTGCACCGGGGACAGCGCCTTCTGCCCGGCCGACCTGAAGGTGGCCCGGGGCATGGTCTGCCGCGGCGTGTCCGGCCAGTGTGACGCGGCCGAGGCGTGCGACGGCAGCAGCAGCGCCTGCCCGGCGGACGCCTTCCAGCCCGACGGCACCTCCTGCCAGCTGGACTCTTGCGGCGGGCCCTTCGTCTGCCACGCCAACGCCTGCGTGCCTTCCACCACCCAGTGCCCGCCCGGCACCAACGACGGCGGCAACGGGACCTGCCTCCCCTCCGGGCCGACGGTCTGCTCGAGGGACGACTTCAACTCCCTCGATCCGCACTGGCTGCAGAACCCGGTGGGCATCCCGCCCGACCTCACCAGCGCTCCGCCCGACCTGGCCATCGGCCCGCGCAACGGCAACGGTTCGTTCCTCCTGGTGAGCAACGCCCAGCTCGCGCGCACGCCCAGCGTCCCGGGCTCCTCCTGGATCTTCGACGCGGACAGGGACCTGGGGAACCAGATGCTCTGGCAGCAACCCATCGGGGTGAACGACTTCGACGTCAGGTTCAGCTTCGCCTGGGACTGGCAGCCGGGCGAGGCGCTGCTCGCGGGGGTGGGGCTCACCAACCCCGACAACCAGCTCGAGTTGCGCGCGGGCGCGGCCGCTCCCCCTCCCCAGGCCCCGTTCCCCCTGGCCATCCTCCGCAATGAGGACGGCTTCGCCGGCGACTCCGTGGAGAGCGGCACGGCGGACATGCACCTCACCCGGTCGGGCGGCATCCTCACCATCGAGCTGAACGGGGAGCCGGTCTTCTGCGGGGCCTTCACGGCGGACATCCGGAACCTGGTGATCTTCACCGTCCGGCCCATGTTCATGGACGTGGTCTACCCGTTCGGCGAGTTCGACCTCGACTCGGTCCAGGTTTGCCGCCCGACGCTCAACTGCGCGCCGGGCTTCGCGGACCTCGGGAACGCCCGCTGCGAGATGACTCAATGATCGAAGGGCGTCTTTGCAAGCGTGTTCGCGCCTCCGCGCGAACACGCAGCAAGAGCAGGGCCGCAGTCTCGCGGCTCCGGCGCGAGAGCGGCTAACCGAGGAAGACGGCCTCCACGTTGTTGCCGTCGGGATCGAGGAGGAAGGCGGCGTAGTAGCGCGGGCCGTAGGCCTCGCGCAGCCCGGGACGACCGTTGTCCCGGCCGCCTCCCTCCAGGCCCTTGGCGTGGAAGCGGTCCACCGCCGTCCGGTCGGGGGCGCGGAAGGCGAGGTGCGCTTCCGTTCCCTTCCCCGGGCTCAGCCAGAGGGCCGGCTCTCCGGGGGGCCCGAAGCCCGCGCCCGAGGCGTCGCGGGAGCAGAGGACGTAGCCCAGGGCATTCAGGGTCCCGGTGTAGAAGCGCACGCTGGCTTCCAGATCCTTCACTTTCAGTCCGACGTGATCGTACATGACGACCTCCTGGGGCCGTCATCGTGGAACGAAGGCGGAGAGGCGATCTTGGTAGATCTTGCGGTCGCCCTTCGCCGCCCTGCGGAACCGGCCCGGCGGGACGCCGGCGGCGCGGCGGAAGGTGTTGACGAAGTTGGAGAGGTCCGCGAACCCGGCTTCCAGGGCCACGTCGGTGACGGACCGGGCCCCCTCCGCCAGCAGGCGCGTCGCGCGGCGCAACCGCGAGCGCAAGAGGTACTGGTGGGGAGTGACGCCGAGGACGCGGGCGAAGAGGCGGAGGAAGTGAAAAGGGCTGAGGCCGGAAAGGCGCGCCACGCCCTCGAGGGCGAGAGGCTGGTGCGAGCGCGAATCCATCCACAGCGCCGCCTCCACCGCCCGGCGGCGATCGCGTGCGCAAGGCGCGGGGCCGTCGCGCTTCCGCCCGGCGACCAGGTCGGCGAGGCGCCCCGCGAGCAAGAGGCCCGCCTCGTCCAGCCCCAGGGCGGCCCGCCCGCAGGCCGCCGCCCGCGCCAGCTCGCCCAGCACGACCGAACCGGAGAGCGGGGGAAGGCTGCCGGCGCGCCAGAAGGCCGGCCCGCCGCCCAGCGATTGCGCCAGCTCATCGGAGAAGCGGAAGGAGAGGCAGTGATCGCCCCGCGCGTGGTCGTGCGTGCACAGGTACTCGTCGCCCGGGTAGCCGAGGAGGATCGACCCGGCCACCAGCTCGTACGATCGGCCGCGGGTACGCAGCCCGAAGCTGCCGGAGATCACGTAGGAGACGGAGAAGCGGGCGTGGCGCTCAAGGAAGGGGCGATCCCCCGGACCGGCCTGGCAGCGGTAGTCGACCGCGGCGAGCGAATCGCTCTCGAGCAGCGTCCCGGCCGGCATCGGGAAAATAGGATGCTGCTCAGACCACCCGGTTGCCGCCCTGCTTGCGGGCCTCGGAGAGGGCCGCGGCGGCGTCGGCCAGCAGGCGGTCGGCGTCCTTGGCCGGCTCGAACTCGGCGACCCCCCCGCTGATGGTCACCCGGGGCAGGCCCTCGATGGAGGTGCGTTCCACGGCCCCGCGGTAGCGCTCGGCGAAGCCCACCATCTGCGCGGCGGTCACTCCCGGCAGGACGGCGAGGAGGTGGCGGCGGCTGTAGCGCACCGCCAGATCGTAGCCGCGGAGGGCGTCGCGCAACAGCCAGGCCATGGCGCGCACCACCCGGTCCGCCACCTTGGCCTCGAAGACGTCGAGCGACTCGATCTCGAAGAGGGCCACGCTGAGGGGCGCCCCGCTGCGCAGGCAGCGGGAGATCTCCCGGCCGATGGCGTCCTCGCCGCCGCGGCGGTTGGGCAGGCCGGTGAGGGAATCGACCCGCACCAGCTTGTCCCGCGCCTCGGCGGCGGCGCTCTCCGGGGTGACGTCGATGATCTCGTCCAGCCGACCGGTGGCGTCGCCCAGCTTGAGCGGCAGGGTGCGCCAGCGGAGCGCGCGGCGGACCGGGCTGCGGAAGGCCAGCTCGAACGATTGCGTCTGGGGGTTGATCAAGGCCGCGTCGATCTCCTTGAGCACGGAGTCCTGGGCGTCGGTGGAAATCCCCACCAAACCGACCAGGTCGCCCCGGCGCAGGCCGCGCAGGCGCCCCTTGATGCGCAAGAGGCTCCCGGCCTGGGGGTTGGCATAGGTGACGGTGCCGTGCGCGTCGGAGAGGATGACGCCGGTCTGCATCGCCGCCACGAACCCGCGCCCTCCCCCGACCTGCGTGGGCCCGGTAACCGGCCGGTCGGGGGCGGACTCGTGCGCCGCTGGCGCGGCCGGGTTCACCGGCATCAGCTCCGTCCCGATCCGCAGCGTCCAGAAGACCAGCGGGTCGAGCAGCTCGGGGGCGATGGCCCCGGTGCGGGAGTGGGCCAGGCAGATGGCCCCGGCGATGTTCCCCTCGCCGTCGCGCAGCGGCGCCCCGGCGTAGCAGCGGACCACGCCGTCGCGCACCAGCGAGTTGCGCTGCAGCAGGCGGTGCTGCGCCGTGTCGGGGACGTGCAGGGGCACGTCGCCCAGGGCATCGCGGAAGTCGGCCCAGGCCCCCCCGCTCTCCCGCAGCGCCGCGTCCGTCTCCAGGCGGGGATGGGTGGCGAACGCCGTCCGGCCGCTGCGCTCCAGCCAGATCATCGACATGGGGACCTGGAAGACGGTGGCGGTATCGGCGATCAGCCGCTGCAAATCCGCGATGGAGGTCCCCTTGTCGAGCACGCGCAGGTGGGCCAGCCGCTCCACCAGGGGATTCTCCGCCAGCCGCTCCGCCACCAGCAGCGGGTCCTCCAGCTCCTTCTCCTTGGCCGGGTCGCGCCCGTTCCGGCCCAGGGAGATCGGCTGCGAGGGCGGGCGGGCGGCAGTGTCGTTCCAGGCCCCGGGCGCCGGTAGCGGCTTGGAGAGGGTGACGCGGATGGCCCGGTCGACCGCGTTCAGGTTGTGCGAGCGGGTGAGCAGGGCGACGATGTTCAGCTCGATCATCTGCCGCGCCGCCTGCTCGTACATGGAGCGGGAGTCGACGATGGCCACCACCG
>DATKAG010000232.1:0-16563 GCA_035498355.1 Myxococcales bacterium
AGCACTTCGATCCCGGCTGGCGCGCCCGGGTGGACGGGAAGCCGGCCCGGGTGGTCCGGGTGGACCTCTGCGCCCTGGGAGTGGAGCTGCCCCCGGGAGCGCGGGAGGTGACCTTGCGCTTCCTTCCCCTGGGGCTGTTGCCCGGCGCCGCCGCCTGCGGCCTGACGCTGCTGCTGCTGGGTGCGCTCAGCGTCCGTCGATATAGGTCTGCAGCTGCTCGATGAGGAACTGCTTGTCGTCGAGCATGAGCTGGATGACGTCGCGCATGGAGATGATGCCCGTCACCTTCCCGGATTCCTCCACCAACAAGTGCCGGGTGTAGTGCGTGCGCATCATCCCCGCCGTGTCCGCCTCGCTGGTGTCGGGCGCGATGCGCGGCAGGTCGGTGCGCATGGCCTCGCCGATGGGCATGGCCCCGTTGTCGCCCGCCGCCAGCACCCGGGTGACCAGGTCGCGCTCGGTGACGATGCCCACCACCCGGCCCCCCTCGCGGACGGCGATGGAGCCGATCTTCTTCTCGTCCATCACCTTGGCCGCTTCCCGGCAGGGAGTCATTGCATCGAGGGCCACGAGCTGCCGGGTGACGTGACGTTCGATGGTGGCCATGCGCGCCTCCGTCGCAGGTGCGCCGAGTATAGCTCAGCGCGAGGCCGCCCAGGCGGCGATGCCCTCGGCGATCCGGGCCATGCGTCGGTAGTCCAACGTGGAGGGGGTGTCCTCCGCCGTGTGGTAGCGCGGGTTGCGGTACCAGGCGGTGTCCGTGACCATGGCCGCCCGGGCCCCGGCCCGCCAGAAGCTGGAGTGGTCGGAGTCGCCGATTCCGGGGATCCACTCCGGCGCGTCGATGGAGCGGGCCTGGGCGCCGCTGCCCAGCAGGGCGCGCTTCACCGACCGCACCAGGGCCATGTCGGAAGGCCGCCCCACCACCACGATGTAGTCGCCGGAAGCCGGATAGAGCAGCTCGAGGATCGCAAAGGGGAACTTCTGCGGCTGATCGAAGCACCCCAGCATTTCGAGCGAGATCATCGCCCGCACCCCGCGCGCCGAGCGGGCGTGCTCCTCGCTGCCCAGAAGGCCGTACTCCTCGTTGGAATAGAAGGCCAGCTCGACCCGGCCGGGCAGCTCGGTCCCGCGCAGGAGGCGGGCGATCTCCAGCAGCGCCGCCACTCCGCTGGCGTTGTCGTCCGCCCCGGGGTGCGGACCGCGCGCGTCGTAGTGCGCGCCGATCACCACCTTGCTCCCGCCCGCCGGGCCGAGGGAGACGAGGAGGTTGCGGTAGCTCTCCCCTTGCGCCTGGTAGCGCTGCTCCTCCACGGCGAGGCCGTCGAGCTGTCCGAGGATCCAGTCGGCGGCCCGCGCCTGGCCCGGGGCGTCGTGCCTCGGGCCCAGGGCCACCAGGGCGCGGACCAGGGCCTCGAGGCGGGCGGGATCGGCCGCGGCGCCGCGCCAGGGAGGGCCCTTGCGCAAGAGGGGCTGGACCAGGGCGATGGCCAGGGCGGCGCCGACCAGCGCGAGCACCAGCAGCGAAACGACGGCGATCCTCACTTCAGGGGCGCCAGCCTTTCCCTTCCTCGCCCTCCGGGTGTATGCGATCGGCCCTTCGCGGAGGCGCGCGATGTCCGACGAACTGAAGCTGACCCGGCGGGGATTCGTCAAGGGAGCGGGGCTGGCGGCCGGAGCGGCGGCGCTCCTGGAAGGGGCGGGGGGAGAGCAGCCCGAAGGGCGGGCGAAGAGCGTCGGGCCCGGGGCGGTCGAGATCACCTTGAAGGTGAACGGGGTGGCCCGCCGGCTTTCGGTCGAGCCTCGGGCCACCCTGGCCTCGGCGCTGCGCGATCAGCTCCACCTCACGGGCACGAAGATCGGCTGCGACCGGGGGGCCTGCGGCGCCTGCACCGTGCTGCTCGGGGGGGAGCCCGTCGCCTCCTGCCTCACCTTCGCCCTCGACGCGGCGGGAAAGCCCGTCACCACCATCGAGGGCCTCGCCAGGGAAGGGCAGCTCGCGCCCATCCAGGCGGCGTTCGTCGCCCACGACGCCCTGCAGTGCGGCTTCTGCACCCCGGGGATGTTGATGTCCTGCCAGGCGCTGCTGCAGCACCATCCCCATCCCACCGAGGAGCAGGTGCGCGCCGCCGTGGCGGGCAACACCTGCCGGTGCGGGACGTATCCCAAGGTCTTCGAGGCAGCGTTGGCGGCCGCGGCCACCGGGCCGGCCGGCGCGGGGCCGTCGCAGGGCGATCTGCCCGCGGTCTCCAGGGGTGCGGCCCCGGACGAGGCGGCGCTCGCGGGGAAGGAGCAGGCCGCGGAGGTCGAGGCGCGGACGTTCCAGGTGGGGCTGCCCGGCGCCCTCGCCAGCAAGGAGCGCAAGGTCCCCAGGGACGAGCCGGCGCCCTGGGACGGCCGGGCGCGGCTCTCGGTGGTGGGGCAGAAGGTGCCGCGCCTGGAAGGGCCGGAGAAGGTCACCGGGCGCGCCCGCTACTCCTTCGACGTGCAGCTTCCCGGCATGCTCCACGCGGCCGTGGTGCGCAGCCCGCACGCCCACGCGCGCATCAAGTCCGTGGACGTGAGCGCGGCCGCGAAGATGCCGGGGGTGCAGGCCACCTACGTGGTGGAGCGGCTCCTGGGCCCGGCCCGGCCGAAGCAGGAACCGGCGGGAGCGGAGCGATATCCGCGCATCCGCTACGAGGGGGCGCCGGTGGCCGCGGTGGCGGCCCTCACGCCGGCGCAGGCCGAGGACGCCGCCCGCGCCGTGCGGGTGGAGTACGAGGTGCTGCCGCACGTGGCGGACATCGACGAGGCGCGCAAGGAGGGAGCGCCCCTGGTCTTCGAGGGCCCGGTGGAGCAAGGGGGGAGCGCGGGCGGAGGGGGGGCGGCCAAGGACGTCCCCCAGAAGGGCAACGTGCGCGGCCCGGTGGTCGGGGGCAACGGCGCCGACGTGGAGAAGGCGCTGGCGGGCAGCGAGGTGAGGCTCGCGCAGGAGTACCGCACCGAGGTGCAGACGCACTCGGCCATCGAGACGCACGGGGTGGTCGCCGACTGGCGGGACGACGGCGTCACCCTCTACGCCAGCACCCAGGGGATCCACACCGTGCGGGAGGAGATCGCCACCCTCTTCCAGCTCCCCAGGAGCAAGGTGCGGGTGATCTGCGAGTTCACCGGCGGCGGCTTCGGCGCCAAGTTCGGCGCCGGCAACTACGGGGTGATCGCGCTCCATCTCTCGCAGAAGGCGCGCCGGCCGGTGCGGTTGTTCCTCGATCGCCGCGCGGAGCACCTGGCGGTGGGAAACCGGCCCAGCTCCATCCAGCGCCTGCGGCTGGGCGCGGCCAAGGACGGCGCGCTGCAGGCCATCGCCCTGGAAGCCTTCGGCAGCGCGGGCTGCGCGGCGGGCGCGGGGTGCGCCGGGCCGGTGAAGAACCTCTATCCCGCCGCCGCCGTGCGCTCGGAGGAGAACGACGTCTTCCTCCACACCGGCCCTGCGGCCGCCTTCCGCGCTCCGGGGCATCCCCAGGGGGCCTTCGCCCTGGAGCAGGCCCTGGACGAGCTGGCGGAGCGGCTGGGGATGGACCCCATCGCCCTGCGCGACCGCAACGACGCGCACCCCGCGCGGCGCGAGGAGCGGCGCCTGGGACGGGAGAAGTTCGGCTGGGAGGCGCTGCGGGCGCGCAAGGACAAGGGCGCCCTGCGCCGGGGCGTGGGGTTCGCGCAGGGGCTCTGGTACAACTTCGACGGCAGGCCGGCGAACGCCGAGGTGCTGATCCACGACGACGGCAGCATCGAGTGCCGCAGCGGGGTGGCGGACATCGGCGGGGGCATTCGCACCGCTTGCGCCCAGGTGGTAGCCGAGGTCCTCGGGGTCCGGCCGCGGGACGTGACCGTCCACATCGGCGACACCGCGCTGCCCGAGGGCCCGCCTTCGGGCGGCAGCGTGACCACCCAGCTCCTCACTCCGGCGGTGCGGCTGGCGGCGGAGCGGGCCAAGGCGGAGCTGTTCTCCCAGGGTGGCAAAGGGGACGTGCGGGCGGCGGCGAAGAAGCTGGGGCGGACGGTGCGCGGCCTCGGCTCCCGGGCCCGGGACTATGCCGGCTGGCAGGACGACGACCGCTACACGGCCACCATCGGCGGCGCCCAGTTCGTCGAGGTGGAGGTGGATACCGGGACGGGGATCGTCCGGGTGGCGCGGGCGCTGGCGGTGCACGACTGCGGCCGGCCGGTGAACCGGCTGGCCATCGAGTCGCAGATCAACGGCGGGATCATCCAGGGCGTCTCCTACGCCCTGCACGAGCGCCGGGTGATCGACCGGGGCACGGGCCGGATGCTGAACGCGGACCTGGAGCACTACCGGATCGCCGGTGCCAGGGACGTCCCCCGGATCGAGGCGGTGGTGCTGGACCACTTCCGGGGGCGCAGCAACACCGACGCCAGCGGCATCGGCGAGCCGGCCGCCGTGCCCACCTGCGCGGCCATCGCCAACGCGGTGGCGCACGCCCTCGGGGTCCGGGTGCGCAGCCTGCCCCTCACGCCCGCGCGGGTGCTGGAAGCGCTGAAAGGGGCGCGGTCATGAAGGCCTTCAGCTGGATCGAGCCCGAGGACCTGGCCTCCGCCATCTCCGCCGGCGCCCGGGAGGGAGCGCTGTTCAAGGCCGGCGGGGTGGATCTGGCGGACCGGATGAAGGAGCACCTCGACGAGCCTTCCGCCCTGGTGAACATCCGCCGCCTGCGAGATCTCGACTTCCTCCGGGTGGAGGGCGGCGAGCTGCGCCTGGGGCCGCTGCTGACGCTGGCCACCCTCGCCTCCGACCCCCGCATCCGCCAGGGCGCCCCGGCGCTGGCCGACGCGGCGGCGGCCGCGGCCACGCCCCAGATCCGCAGCGCCGCCACCCTGGGCGGCAACCTCGCCCAGCGGCCGCGTTGCTGGTACTTCCGCAAGGAGGACTTCCGCTGCCGGCGCAAGGGCGGCAACGAGTGCTTCGCCATCGACGGCCAGAACGAGATGCACGCGGTCTTCGGCAACGACCTCTGCGCCATCGTCCACCCCAGCGCCATGGGGACGGCGCTCACGGCGCTGGGCGCTTCGCTGGCGCTGCGGGGGCCGTCCGGGGAACGGACGGTGGGCATCGAGGAGTTCTTCGTCCGGCCCGAGGCGGACGTCACCAAGGAGAACGTCCTGCGGCCCGGGGAGCTGATCGTGGAGGTCCGCGTGCCGGCGGGGCGGAAGTCGGGCTACGTGAAGCTGATGGAGAAGCAGTCCTTCGACTGGCCGCTGGCGGAGGCGGCGGTGGCGCTGGGCGACGATCCCCGGGTGGCGCTGGGCGCGGCGGCGCCGGTGCCCTGGCGGGCGAAGGAGGCCGAGAAGCTGATCCGCGGCAAGCGCGTGGACGAGGCGCTGGCGGCCGCGGCGGCGGAGGCGGCGGTGCGGGGGGCGAAGCCCCTGGAGCACAACGGGTACAAGGTGCCGCTCTTGCAGGCGGCGGTGAAGCGGGCGCTGCTCGCGGCCGGAGGCGCGTCATGAGCGGAGAGGACAACGGTCACGAGCAGCTCTGCGTCTACCTGCGGGCCAAGGTCACCGGGGCGGCGCACAACGACCGGCGCGCGCTCTACGCCCTGCGCACCGAGGCCACCACCGTCTACTGGTGCCTGTTGACCATGTCGCCCGCGGGTCCGGACGACGGGCTGGTGCACGCCGGCCGCTGCTCCACCGGCCGCACCTGCTGCACGCTGGACGAGGAGACGGGCGTCGCGTAGTGATCCCGCCCGGCGTCGAGCACCTGGATGTGCAGGCGGGGGAAGTCCGCTTGCACTGCGCTCTGATGGGACCTCGCGACGGCCCTTTGGTGCTGCTCCTGCACGGCTTTCCCGAGTGCTGGAGGGCCTGGCGCCACCAGCTTCCCGCCCTGGCCGCGGCGGGCTTCCGGGCGGTGGCGCCGGACCTTCGCGGATACGGCGGGTCCGACAAGCCGCGCGGCGTCTCCTCCTACCGGATGGAGAAACTGGTGGCCGATGCGGCGGCGCTGATCGGCGCGTTGGGGCGCGAGCGGGCCGACGTGGTGGGGCACGACTGGGGCGGACACATCGCCTGGCACCTGGCCATGTGGAACCCCGCGAGGGTGCGCAGGCTGGCGGTCCTCAACGTCCCCCACCCGGCGCGGATGTTCCGCGCGCTGCGCACGCTGCGGCAGCTGCGCAAGAGCTGGTACATCTTCTTCTTCCAGCTTCCCTTTCTCCCCGAGCGCTTCATGTCGCCGCGCTCCATCCGCGTCGCCTTCCGCCACATGACGGCGCGCAAGGGCGCTTTCGACGAGGAGGACGTCGAGGCCAACGTGCAGGCGGCGGGCGACCGGACCGCGCCCATCAACTACTACCGGGCGGCGGGGCGCTACCGCGGGCCGCCCTTGCGGCCCGTCGAGGCGGAGACGCTGCTCGTCTGGGGCGAGAAGGACCGCTGGCTGGGACCCGACCTGGCGGAGCTGGACCCGCGCTGGGTCCCGCGGGCGCGGATCGAGCGCATACCTTCCGCCTCTCACTGGGTACAAGCGGACGCTCCGGAGCGGGTGAACGAGCTGTTGCTCTCCTTTCTGCACTAGATCGCTCGATGGTCCGCGGGCTCCTCAAGCGCATCATCACCGAGCCGGGCGCCGAGAACGCCGAGGACTACGCCCGGCGGGTGCGCATCCTCGCCCTGACCTACGCGGTGCTCTTCACCGCCTGCTGCGTGGGAGCCGTGGTCATCGTGGTGGAGGGGAAGCTCTTCGTCACCCTCGCCCAGCGCAGCAACGTGGAGACGCTCACCATCCTCTTCCTCCTGGTGCTCTATTGCTACCTGGGCGCGGTGAGCGCCCCGGGCGCGCTGGGGGCGGCGCGGATCGCGCTCTTCGCGCTCCGCCGGCGCTTCGGGGGCGACGTCCCGGCGCAGCGGCGGCGGCAGATGGCCTCCTTGCCGGGCCGCGGCGAGGGGCCGTGGGCGGCGCTGGGCAAGGTGCTGGAGCGGACCGACGGCGCGCCCCTGCGCTTCGAGATCGCCGGGGAGGCGGGCTACCTCGGCGCGCTGGAGGTGGAAGGGGCGCGCGTGCGCCACCTGGAGACCGCGAGCGGGTCGGCGGACTTGATCGCCTATTTCGTGCGCCAGGTGGAGGAGGTGACCGGGCTCGACCTGGGTCTGGTGGTCTGGGGGCAGCTCGACGACGATGAAGGAGAGCGCTACCTGGCGCAGGTGGAGTTCGGCCGCGCCTTGCGCCGCCACCTGGGCTCGGAGCCGCTCTGGCCTACCCTGGCCATCACTCCCGCCCAGTGCGACGAGGTGCAGGAGAGGCTGCGGCGCATCGCCCCGGCGCTCCTGGAGGAGGCGATGCTGCCGGACTGGGAGTACGAGGCCGAGCACAAGCTCCCGGTCATCCCCGAGCCTCTGGGCCTGGTCAGCCTGGGGAGATCGACCAAGCGCGCCGACCCCGTGGCGACCATGGGATTCGCCACCGTGATGGTGCTGCTCACCCTGGCGGTGGTCCTGCTCTTCACCTTCCGCCCGCCCTGGGTGCCGGGATGAAGCGGCTGCTGCTGGTCGCCGCCTTGCTGGTGGCGGCCGCCGGGGTGGCGTTCGTGCGCGGCTGCTCGGGACCGCGGCCGGCGCTGGTCTCCGCCCGCATGCGAGGGCAAATCGCCGAGGCGGTGGTGCGCAACGAGGGGTCCGGGGAAGGGGAGATCCAGGTCGACTTCCGCGCCCGGCCGCGCTCCGGCGGGCCCGCCCTGCAGAAGAGCCGCAAGGCCACGCTGCGCCCGCAGGAGACGGCCCGGGTGGAGGTGACGCTGGAAGGGGCGCGGGGCGACGAGCAGCTGGAGGTCGAGCTGGACTACCCTGCGCGCTGACCCGTGCCGACCGTTCCCACATGCCACGCTCAGCCACAGGCAGGCGCACGGCCGGCCGGCGGAAGGGAGCGGCCTTGAAGCGCAGGCTCCCCGAGTACGAGGCGAAGCGCGACTTCGCCGTCACCCCGGAGCCCGCCCCGGGGGCGCAGCCGGAGCACGCGGAGCCTTCTTTCGTGGTCCACAAGCACGATGCCACCCGCCTGCACTACGACGTGCGCCTGGAGATGGACGGCGCTTTGGCCTCGTGGTCGGTGCCCAAGGGACCCAGCTACGATCCGGCGGTCAAGCGGCTGGCCATCCAGACCGAGGACCACCCGCTGGAGTACGGCAGCTTCGAGGGCCGGATCCCGGACGGGGAGTACGGCGCGGGCGACTCGCTCATCTGGGACAACGGCTCCTGCGATTCGGTGCCGGAAGGGCAGCTCTCCGAGCAGCGGAAGCGGGGCCACATCGTGGTGGAGTTCCGCGGGCACAAGCTGCGCGGCCAGTGGCACCTCGTGCGCACCCACGGCGGCCAGCCGGGCAAGGCGCAGTGGCTGATGTTCAAGGCCAAGGACGGCGCGGAGAAGCCGGGGTACGACGTGATCGCCGAGCGGCCGGAATCGGTGGTGAGCGGGCGGGTGCTCACCCGGGGGCCGGAGCGGAGCGGGAAGCTGCGCGCGCCGCGGGCGGGGCCGGAAACGATCCTCCCCGCCTACCTGCCGCCCATGCTCGCCACCCTGGTGGACGAGGCGCCGCCCGGCGATTGGCACGCCGAGGTGAAGTACGACGGGTACCGGGCGCTCTGCGCGCTCTCCAGCGGGCGGGTGGCGATGTGGACGCGCAACGCTCTCGACCTTTCGGCCCGCTTTCCCCGGGTGGCCAAGGCCCTCTCCCGCCTGGTGGTGGGCGACGCGGTGGTCGACGGGGAGATCTGCGTGCTGGACCCCTCGGGCGTGCCGCGCTTCGAGTTGATCCAGCAGGGGGCGACGGAGGAGGCGGTGCTCTTCGCCTTCGATCTCTTGCGGCTGGACGGCGAGGACCTGCGAAAGCGGCCGCTGGAGCAGCGGCGGGATCTCCTCCGCAGCGTGCTCTCCAACGCGCCGGACGCGGTGCGGCTGGCGGAGGAGGTGCCGGGCGACATCGGGGCGGCGCTCGAGAGCATGAAGAAGCGGGGGATGGAAGGCCTGATCCTCAAGGCGCGCGGCTCGGTCTACCAGAAGGGCCGCTCCCGCGACTGGCTGAAGCTGAAGGCGCAGGCCAGCCAGGAGCTGGCGATCGTGGGCTGGACGCCGGGCAAGGGGAACGCTTCGGGGTCGCTGGGCGCTCTTTTGCTGGCGGTGGCGGACGGGAAGGGCGGCTACGAGTTCGCGGGAAAGGTGGGGACCGGCTTCTCCTCCAGGCAGCGCAAGGACCTGCAGCGGGATCTCTCCCGCGATGCCCGGACCAGCAGCCCCGCCCGCGGGGCGCCCCGGCTGCGCGATGCGCGCTGGGTGGAGCCGAGGCTGGTGGCCGAGGTGCGCTTCACCGAGTGGACGGCGGACGGGAAGCTGCGCCACCCCGCCTTTCTCGGCTTGCGGGCGGACAAGAAGCCTCTGGAGTGCGTGCGGGAGAAGCCCGCCCCGGTGCCGGAGGCGCCGCCGGCACCGCGGCCGGCCGCGCGCAAGAAGGCGCCGGCCGCCGGGGAGCAGGAGCAGAAGCTGACCAATCCCGACCGCGTCCTCTATCCGCAGGAGAGGATCACCAAGGCGGACGTGGCGGACTACTACGCCGCGGTGGCCCCGGCCCTGCTGGCGGCCCTGAAGGACCGCCCGCTCACCCTGGTGCACTGGAACCAGGGCATCGCGAAGCCAAGCTGGTTCCAGCAGGACCTGGGGCCGATGGCCGAGGAGTGGATGCGGATCGCCGAGACGCCGGCCCGGACCCGCAAGAAGGCGGTGCGGCACCTGGTGGCGGATGGCCCGCGCGCCCTGCGCTGGCTGGCTCAGAACTCGGTGCTGGAGATCCACGCCTGGCACTCGCGGGAGCCCACCCTCACCCAGCCGGACTGGGTGGTGTTCGACCTCGATCCGGCGGAGGGTCAGGGCATCGACCAGGCGCTGGAGGTGGCCGACGTGCTCCACGGGATGTTCGAGCGGCTGGGGCTGCCCAGCGTGCCCAAGACCACCGGCAAGCGCGGGCTGCACATCCTGGTGCCGCTGGCCAAGGGGCACACCTACGAGGACGCCGCGGCCTTCGCGCTGCAGGTGGGCGAGACGGTGGCGAAGCAGTTGAAGAACGTCACCCTGACGCGCTCGCTCTCGGGGCGGAAGGGGCGGCTCTATTTCGACTGCCTGCAGAACGCGTACGGCAAGACGGTGATCGCGCCCTATTCCTTGCGCGGGGTGCCGGGAGCGCCGGTCTCCGCGCCGCTTCGCTGGAGCGAGGTGAAGCCGGGGCTGGATCCCAAGGCCTTCAACCTCCGCACCATGCCCGGACGCCTGCGGCAGGCCGGCGACCTCTTCGCTCCCGCCCTGGCGCAAGGAGTCCGCCTTCCCCGCTACAAGCGGTGATACGGTTCGAAGGTGCGCTTCCTCCTCCTCGTCCTGCTCCTGGCCGCCTGCGAGAAGCCCTGCCCGCTGATCTGCGGAAGCGATTCCGACTGCCCGGCGCAGAACGGCGCCTCTCCAGGCTTCTACTGCTCGAACAACGTCGCCTGTCTTCAAGATTGCTTCCGCTGCATCGGCGACTGCGTCTCCGTCCACGACAACTGCGCTGCTTGCGGCAGCGCCTGCTCCGCGGGCGCCAGCTGCTTCCAGGGGGGCTGCGTCACCGCCTGCCCGGCGAACTTCACCAGCTGCTCGGGCGCCTGCGTGAACCTGGTCTCCGACCGCTTCAACTGCGGCACCTGCAGCCACGCCTGCGCCCGCGAGGAGAACTGCGTGAACGGTCAGTGCGGCTCGATCTCCTGTTGACGTGCTACCCTCGCCGGCGTGAACGACGACGTCACCATCCCCGCCTTCCGCGCTGTCCCCCGCACCGGCGTCATCTACGTCACCTCCGAGGCGCACAAGCTCGGCTACCGCAGCTCGGACCCCACCTGGTGCAACCTGGGGCAGGGGCAGCCGGAGACCGGGCCCTTGCCGGGCGCGCCGGAGCGCGTGCACCAGGTGGCGGTGGAGGTGGACGACCAGGAGTACGCGCCCGTCCCCGGGATCTGGGAGCTGCGCGAGGCGGTGGCCTCGCTCTACAACCGCCTCTACCGCAAGGGGCTGCCCTCGCAGTACAGCGCCGAGAACGTGAGCATCTGCGGCGGCGGCCGCGCGGCGCTCACCCGGGCCGCGGCCTCGCTGGGGCACGTCAACCTGGGCCACTTCCTTCCCGACTACACCGCCTACGAGGAGCTGCTCGACGTCTTCAAGGCCTTCACCGCCATCCCCATCCTCCTCGAGGGAGAGCGGGGCTACGCCTTCACCGCCGACGACCTGCGCCGGGAGATCCAGGGGCGCGGGCTCTCGGCGCTGCTCATGTCCAACCCCTGCAACCCCACCGGCAAGCTGGTGCAGGGCGACGAGCTGGCGCGCTGGGTGCGGACGGCGCGGGAGCAGGAGTGCTCGCTGCTGATCGACGAGTTCTACTCGCACTACGTGTGGACGGCCCGGCCGGGGCAGCTCCCCATCGAGAGCGCCGCCCGCTACGTGGAGGACGTCAACCGCGACCCGGTGGTCCTCTTCGACGGGCTGACCAAGAACTGGCGGTACCCGGGCTGGCGCGTCACCTGGACGGTGGCCCCGGCCAAGGTGATCGACACCGTGGCCAGCGCTGGCTCCTTCCTCGACGGGGGCGGTTCGCGGCCCCTGCAGCGCGCCGCCATCCCCCTGCTCGAGGACGAGGTGGTGCGAAAGGAGACCTTGGCCATCAACGCCGCGTTCCGGGAGAAGCGCGACCGGATGATCCAGCGGCTGGAGCGCATTGGCATCCGCCCAGACCGCGCGCCGGACGGCACGTTCTATGTCTGGGGCAACCTGGCCAGCCTGCCCCCCGTGATCAGCGACGGGATGGGATTCTTTCGCGCCGCACTGGAAAAGAAAGTCATCACCGTACCGGGCGAGTTCTTCGACGTGAACCCTGGCAAGCGCCGTAGCCGCAGGGCGTCAAGATTCCGTAGTTACACCAGATTCTCCTTCGGGGCGCCCGAGGCCCAGCTCTCCGAGGCCCTCTCCCGCATCGAGCGGATGGTCCTCTCTTCGACCTGACCTCCTTGTCGCGCCGCGCCGTCCGTGAGTAGCTTGGCGCTGGGGGAGGGCCGTTCCATGCGCTTCGTCCGCTGGTTTGCCGAGGTCGGCCTCGGCGACGTCGGGCTCGTCGGCGGCAAGGTGGCTTCGCTGGGCGAGATGATCCGGGAGCTTGCGCCGCTGGGGATCCGCGTCCCGGACGGGTTCGCGGTCACGGCGGAAGGATACCGTCACTTCATCTCTGCAGCGGGGCTGGACGAGAAGATTCAGTCGCTGCTGGCCGGGATCGCGCACGACGACGTGCAGGGCCTGGTGGCCCGCAGCGCGGAGATCCGCGCCGCCATCGCGGCCGCTCCGCTGCCGGAGGAGATCGCCGCCGAGGCGGTGGCCGCCTACCGGGCGCTCTCGGAGCGGTCCGGGGCGGCGGAGACGGACGTGGCGGTGCGCTCCTCGGCCACCGCCGAGGACCTGCCGGGGGCGAGCTTCGCCGGTCAGCAGGACACCTACCTGAACGTGCGCGGCGAGGCCGCCTTGCTGGAGTCGGTGAAGCGCTGCTTCGCCTCGCTCTTCACCGCCCGGGCCATCAGCTACCGGACAGACATGGGGTTCGACCATCTCCAGGTGGCGCTGAGCGTGGGCGTGCAGAAGATGGTGCGCAGCGACAAGGCCGCCTCCGGCGTGCTCTTCACCCTGGACACGGAGAGCGGGCACCGCGGGGTGGTCCTGCTCACCTCCAGCTACGGCCTGGGCGAGGCCATCGTCCAGGGCCAGGTGGTGCCCGACCAGTTCTACGTGCACAAGGACACCCTGCGCGAGGGCTACCGGCCGCTCTTGTGGAAGACCATCGGCAGCAAGGAGCAGCGGATGGTGTACGGCGAGAGCGGCACCGTGCTCGAGCCGGTGCCCGAGGAGCTGCGCAAGCAAAGCTCGCTCTCCGACGACGAGGTGCTGCAGCTCGCGCAGTGGGCCCTGCGCATCGAGGAGCACTACTCGCGCAAGCGGGGCTCCGACTCGCCCATGGACGTGGAGTGGGGGAAGGACGGCGAGAGCGGGCAGCTCTTCGTGCTGCAGGCCCGGCCGGAGACGGTGCACGCCAACCGGGCCCAGGCCTCCTTGCGCATCTACAAGCTCACCGGCAAGGGCGAGCGGCTCGCCCAGGGGCTGGCGGTGGGCGAGGGCATCGCGGTGGGCACCGCCAGGGTGATCCTCAGCGCGGCCCAGTTCGATCAGTTCAAGCCGGGGGAGATCCTGGTGACCGGCAACACCGATCCCGACTGGGAGCCGATCATGAAAATGGCTTCCGGGATCGTCACCGAGCGCGGCGGGCGGACCTCGCATGCGGCCATCGTCGCCCGCGAGCTGGGGATCCCGGCGGTGGTGGGGACGGGCGACGCCGCCCGCAAGGTGCCCCCGGGCGAGAAGGTGACGCTCAGCTGCGCCGAGGGGGAGCAGGGGCGGATCTACCGGGGCGCTCTCGACTACGAAGTGGAAGAGGTGGACCGCGCCCAGTTCGCCCGGCCGCGCACGCAGATGATGCTCAACGTGGGCAACCCGGAGCAGGCCTTCCAGACCGCCATGCTCCCCAACGACGGGGTGGGGCTGGCGCGGATGGAGTTCATCTTCGCCAGCTGGGTGAAGGTGCATCCTCTGGCGCTCACCCGCTACGGGCAGCTGGACGAGGCCACGCGGGCGCAGATCGACGCGGTGACCTTCGGCTATGAGGACAAGGCCGAGTACTTCGTGGACAAGCTCTCCCAGGGCATCGGCACCATCTGCGCCGCCTTCCATCCCAAGCCGGTGATCCTCCGGCTGAGCGACTTCAAGTCCAACGAGTACGCCACCCTCCTCGGGGGAAAGCAGTTCGAGCCGGTGGAGGAGAACCCGATGATCGGCTGGCGGGGGGCCTCGCGCTACTACCACCCCAGCTACAAGGAGGGCTTCCTCCTCGAGCTGCGGGCGGTGAAGCGGGTGCGCGAGGAGTTCGGCCTGGGAAATCTCAAGATCATGGTCCCCTTCTGCCGGACGCCCGACGAGGGCCGCAGGGTGATCGAGGTGCTGCGCGAGGGCGGGCTCGTCCAGGGCAAGGACGGGCTGGAGGTCTACGTGATGGCGGAGCTGCCCTCCAACGTCTTCCTCGCCGACCAGTACGCGGACATCTTCGACGGGTTCTCCATCGGCTCCAACGACCTCACCCAGCTGGTGCTGGGGGTGGACCGCGACAGCTCGCTCGTGGCCTCGCTCTTCAACGAGCGCAACGCCGCCGTGCTGCAGGCCTGCGCCCGGATCATCGACGCGGCCCGGCGCAAGGGGCGGAAGGTGGGCATCTGCGGCCAGGCGCCCAGCGACTTCCCCGACTTCGCCGCCTTCCTGGTGGAGCAGGGCATCGATTCCATCTCGCTCATCCCCGACTCCCTGCTCAAGACCAGCGAGCGGGTGCTGCAGGCGGAGAACCGGCCCCGGGCCCTGCGTCCTTCGCGGCGGGCCAACGACGTCCGCCTTCCCTCGGTGGGAGGCAGGGCGCCGGCGAGGGCGGACCTCGACGCCTGGGCGGACACCGAGCCGTTCGTGCCCGGAACCGACTGATCGGGCGAGCCCCGGTTGCCGGGGTCCGTCCGTGCGGCCCCTGCATCTTTCGTTGGGCACCCTACATTTCGCTTGGCGAAGTGGAGGGGGAATGCTCGCTCTAGCGGTGGCGCTGCTGGCGTCTGCCCAGAACCTGATCGCGGCAGGCGGCGGCAACGCCCTGACGCTCCCGGCAGCACGGCACGTGGTGCGGCTCGATCCGCAGGACGGCAGGCCGGCGACCTGGCTCCTGGCGGTGCAGGAGGACGGGGCCGACGGGCACTGGCTCTCGATGTACCGGAGCGACGACGAGGCGAGCAGCTGGGACTGGTACGCCGGCATCCAGGACTCCTGCTGCGAGCGCGACACCCCCGATCTGATCGCGGTGGGGATGGACGTGGCGCTGGTCTTCTCCTACGAAGGGCCGGACATCTCCGGCTCCAGCGCGCACGACGTCTGGTTCCAGTGGTGGAGGTGGGACGGCGGCGCGGACTGGGTGCCGCAGCCGGCGGTGCGCGTCTTCGACTCCACCTCCGGATCCACTGCGTACTTGCGCGGCGAGCTGGCGCGCGACTCATCGGGGCGGCTCTGGGTCTGGGCCCAGCGGCTGAACTCCGACGGCACGTTCACCATGGTGATGTCCGTCAGCGCGGACGGCGGGTCCACCTTCCAGGCGCAGCCCTCCCTGGACACGTTCGCGAACCGGCCCGGCGGGCGCATCCAGCCGGTCTCGGGGAACCGCCTGATGCTCCTCTACGGCACGCACGGGACCGACCCGGGCTACATGCGCCTGCGGAACGACTCGGATCCGGTGGGGAGCTGGGGAGCGCGCCAGGCCGTGTTCTCCGAGGGCATCTACCACGGCGCGGCGCTGAGCGCGGCGAGCGACGGCAGCGGCGGCGTGCACCTGGTCTACAAGGACGTGAGCGAGCAGCTCTGGTACCGCCACTGGAGCGGGAGCTGGAGCGGGCGGCAGCTGGTGGAGAGCAGCGCGGACTGGGCGTTGCAGCCGGCCATCACCCGGGTGGGCGGGACCCTGGTGATCTTCTGGAACCGGATGTACGCCACCAACACCAGCTACGACTTCCGCTACCGGACGCTGGAAGGCGGAACCCTCAGCGGCAGCACCGTGCTCGACGCCCGGGGCGGGTTCAAGGGATATCCCGCCTCGGTCGAATCGCTGCCCAACGCCGTTCCGCAGATCCCCTGCCTCTACGGGAACACGCCGGACGCCGACAGCAGCGGAAGCGTGGCCCTGGTCTTTGCCCCCACCCCGGACGCCGCCCCTCCGCCCCCGCCACCGCCCCCTCCGCCTCCTCCTCCGCCGCCTCCACCGGGGGGAACGCTCTTCTCGGACGACTTCAACCGCACCACCCTGGGCGCGGCGTGGCGGGTGGTGGCGGGCCTGTGGCAGATGCCGGGGACGCGGGCCGGGTCGGACCTCGACGGCACGGACCAGGTCGCGGTGCAGTCCCTGAGCTGCGCGGACTGCTCGGTGCAGGCGAGGGTGATCAATTTCGCCGCGGGCGTCGTCGCCCTCGACTTGCGGGAGACCGACTCCGGCGCCCGCTACGACGTGGCGCTGCTCGCCAACGGGCAACTGCAGATCCGGCGGCACAACGGAAGCGCCACCACCGTGCTGGCGCAGGGGGCGAGCGGGATCGCGGACCTGGGGGACTGGGCGACCCTGGCGCTGAGCGCCAGCGGCTCGGGGCCGGTGCAACTCACCGCCTCGGTGAACGGGGCCGTGAAGCTGACCGCGACCGATTCTTCCGCCTCGGCGATCGCCGCACCGGGGACCGCGGGAATGTCCACGGGCCTGGCGGGGATCTGGTTCGACGATTTCCTGGTGACGGGAGCCGCCACGGGGGGCGGCGGCAGCGACGGAGGCGTTCCCGATGCCGGGACGCCCGATGCGGGTCCTCCGGACGCCGGACCGCCGGACGCGGGTCCTC
>DATKAG010000233.1:0-4236 GCA_035498355.1 Myxococcales bacterium
AAGCGGTCCATGGGGAGCAGGTCGGTGAGGGCCATCGTCAGCGCCGCCATCACCGCCGCGTTGAGCACCACCACGCGGTTGCGCAGGGCCGCGAAGGCGATCACCGCGAAGAGCCCCACGCCCCAGGCGAGGAAGAGCAACGACTCGTACATGTTCGAGGCGGGGATGCGGCCCGCCAGCATCCAGCGGGTGGCGATGCCCCAGGTCATCACCGCGAAGCCCAGCACCAGGCCGGCGAGCGACAACCCATCGAGGACCTTGCGCTTGCCGTTCCAGGCGAAGATGGAGAGCACCAGCGCCGCCCCCAGCACGATCCAGGCGATGCGCGTGGGCCGCACCTTGTTGTAGGTGATCTCCCGCTCGATGGCGGCGGGATCGGCCATGTCGACCTTCTTGATCGCCTCGTGCTGGAAGAAGCGCTGCATCCAGAGCAGCCGCTCCTCCAGCTTGGAGGCGGAGGCCATCACTCCCTGCTTGGCGCCGTCCTGCTCGCGGGCCTGGTCGAGCAGCGCCATCAGCGCCTTGTTCCCCACCAGCTCGGAGAAGGAGGCGTGGGTGGTGCCCTCGGGCAAGCGTGCCACCGAAGCGATGTCCTTGCCGATCTTCACCACCGGGGCGTCCGCGGCCACCTCGGGCTCGTCGCTCCAGAAGCGGATGGAGTCCACCGGATCGTACCCATTCCACGAGCGCTGGCCGGTCACGTTCCACACCGCTTCGCGCGCCAGGGTGTCGAGCGGCATCACCCGCCCGTCGTGCAGCACCGGCTGGCGGCGCTCCTGCTCCACGTCGGCGCGCGCCGGTCCGGC
This sequence comes from Myxococcales bacterium, assembly GCA_035498355.1. GTDB lineage: Bacteria > Myxococcota > Myxococcia > Myxococcales > 40CM-4-68-19 > 40CM-4-68-19. The sequence continues at coordinate 807 of DATKAG010000233.1, forward strand.
CAGCACGCCCAGGGCCAACATGGCGGCCATGGCCGTCACCTTCTTCACCTGCTTCGGCGTCACCAGCCGCCTCTCCCGAGCGCGCATCTGGGAGATGCGCGTGCCCAGCACCGTGCACATGCCCACGAGCAGCAGCCCGTACCCGAAGAAGACGATGGCCTGGCCGGGATCCTTGGACACCGAGAGCACGGTGGCGCTCCGCCCGCCCTCCTGCTGGTAGCTCGACTGGTAGAAGGTGAACCCGCGGTACTCCAGCGGGTGGTTCATCCAGATCCCGAACCGCTGCGGCCCGGTCTGGGGATCGATCACCGTCACGTCGCTGCGGAAGTTCGAGGGCCGCATGGTCCCCGGGTAGCGATCGATGGTGAACTTCTCCAGCTTGATGACGAAGGGCAGGGTGCCGCTCTCGATCTCGCTCGTGCCTTGGCCCTCCCACAGCTGGACGTGGCCTTCCTGCTTGAAGAAGAAGGTGATCGACGCGCCGAGGAGGATGACGAGGATCGACGTGTGGGTGGTGAGGAAGCCCGCGCGCGCCTTGCCCCAGGGGAAATGCTTGACGATCGAGGCGATCACGTTGGCGGCGAAGGCGCCCTGCAGGGTGAGGAACCACCAGGAGTAGTAGACGAGCCGCCCCGCCGCCTCGGTGCCGCGCGCGGATTCGAGGATGGTCCCGGCCGCCAGGCCGACGAGCAGGAGGACCAGGAGGATCACGGCGAGCTTCAGGGAGGCGAGGCTGTTCAGGAGCTTCTTCATTGCGGGGCCCTCGGGGAGAATGGGGGCCAATTCAGCAAGACGTGTGCCTCGGAGGGACCGCTTGCAAAGAGGGGCCGCGGCGAAGAAGCTGCGCGGCTCCCGGCGGGGACGCAAATCCTGCGTAGCCCGCAAAATAGCTTCCTATGTCCCTGCGGAACGCCGCTTGCTATCACCCCGACCCATGCCGACCCAGCTGCTGCCCAAAGGCTTCGATCGCCTCCACGACCCCGTGCTCAACAAGGGCACCGCCTTCACCGAGGCGGAGCGCGATCTGTTGGGCCTGCGCGGCTTCCTCCCCGCCCAGGTGCACACCATCGAGGAGCAGTTGCTGCGCGTCCGCGAGGGCCTCTCCCGCCAGCCGGACGACCTGCAGAAGTGGGTCTTCCTCAACAGCTTGCACGACCGCAACGAGACCCTCTTCTTCCGCCTCCTGATGGACTCGCCGGAAGAGCTGATGCCCCTGGTCTACACGCCCACCGTGGGGCGCGCCTGCCAGGAGTACTCGCACCTCTTCCAGCAGCCGCGCGGTCTCTTCATCTCCGCGCACGACAAGGGGCGCATCGCCCAGATCCTTCGCAACTGGCCCTACCCGGAGGTGGGCGTGATCGTGGTCACGGACGGCGAGCGCATCCTCGGCCTGGGCGACCTGGGGGCCGGCGGCATGGGCATCCCGGTGGGCAAGCTCTCCCTCTACACGGCCTGCGCGGGCGTGGTGCCGGTGCGGACGCTGCCCGTCACCCTGGACGTGGGCACCGACAACCCCAAGCTCCTCGAAGACCGCCTCTACTTCGGCCTGCGGCAGAAGCGCATCCGCGGGGCGGAGTACGACGCCTTCGTGGACGAGTTCGTGGCCGCCGCCAACGAGGTCTTCCCCGGCGTGCTCATCCAGTTCGAGGACTTCGGCAACACCAACGCCTTCCGCCTGCTCCAGCGCTGGCGCGACCGGGTGTGCTGCTTCAACGACGACATCCAGGGCACCGCGGCGGTCGCCCTGGCGGGCATCTTCTCCGCCCTGCGCATCACCGGAGAGAAGCTGCGCGACCAGAAGGTCCTCTGCCTGGGCGCGGGCGAGGCGGCCACGGGAATCTGCGACCTGATCGTCGCCTCCATGACGGCGGCGGGTCTCACCGGGGCGGAGGCGCGCAAGCGCTGCTGGCTGGTGGACTCCAGGGGCCTGGTGGTCGCTTCCCGCGGCGATCTGGCCGAGCACAAGAAGCCCTACGCGCACGCGCACGCCCCGGCCAACTTCCTCGGGGCCATCCGCGAGCTGAAGCCCACCATCCTCATCGGCGCGGCCGGGCAGGGCGGCACCTTCAACCGCGAGGTGCTCACCACCTTCGCCGCCCAGCAAGAGCGGCCCATCGTCTTCGCGCTCTCCAACCCCACTTCCCAATCCGAGTGCACCGCGGAGCAGGCCTACGGCTGGACCGACGGCCGGGCCATCTTCGCCAGCGGCAGCCCCTTCCCGCCCGTGCAGTGCGCGGGCCGCACCTTCGTGCCCGGGCAGGCGAACAACTCCTACGTCTTCCCCGGCGTGGGCCTGGGGGCCATCGCCAGCCGCGCCCGGCACATCACCGACGAGATGTTCCTCGCCACCGCGCACAAGCTGGCGGACTTGGTGACGGATGAGGAGCTGGCGAGCGGCCGCATCTACCCGAAGCTCTCCCGCATCCAGGAGGTCTCGGCGGAGATCGCCGCCGCGGTCTGCGAGGTGGCCTTCGCCCGCGGGCTGTCCGACAAGCCGCGGCCACAGGATCTGCTGGCGTACGTGCGGGGTCAGATGTACCGGCCGTTCTACGATTGAGGCAGTTTCCCAGAGTGAGCCAGTGTGGAGCGGCGTCGTCGGATGTGGCTAGCTGCTCCGTGAAGTCGTGCAGTTGCCATTCCCCAGGCCCGCCCCCTACACTTGGAGCGTGACTCTCCACGTCGAGCTCGAGCGGGAAGAGGACGGCCGCTGGCTGGCGGACGTCGTCGATCTTCCTGGGACGATGGCCTACGGCGCGACGCGGGACGACGCCCTGACCGCCGTCGAGGCGCTGGCCTTCCGGGTGATCGCCGATCGCGTCGAGCAGCGGGAGTTGCCGCGGCCCGACATGGTTGAATTCAGCTACTCTTCGTAAGTGGCACGCTGGCCAGCAACGAAGGCTGCGCGGGTGGCCTGACGTGGTCTGGGCATTCCACGATGGCGTCGAGATCGGGCCCAGGATGCTCGCGCGCATCGCAAAGAAAACGGGTCTGCAACCCACCGATCTGTGAATCTGGATGAGTACCCGGGGCCGGACTCGAACCGGCACGAGCTTTCGCTCAGGGCGTTTTAAGCGCTCCGCGTCTACCGTTCCGCCACCCGGGCACCGCGCGATTGTACAGCGCGCGGCGCGCCCATGGCTTCCGCGGCGCGGTTTCGTTATCTTCCCGCGCCCCTATGGACTTCGACCGCGATTTCGGCATCAACCAGGTCTTCGTCGAGGACCAGTACCAGCGCTGGCGCGACAACCCCGCCGCCGTCTCCCCCGAGTGGCAGCAGTACTTCGCCAGGCTCCACGGCCTTCCCACCGCGCCCCCGTTCCAGGCGAGCGCCTGGTCGCAGCCCGCGGCGCCCGCGCTCCCGGGCAACGGTCACCCCGCGCCGTCGCAGCCGCCGGAAGGCGACTTCGCCGGGGCCTTGCTCTCCATCGCC
>DATKAG010000234.1:0-16718 GCA_035498355.1 Myxococcales bacterium
GAAGGGATACACCTCGGCCAACTCGGTCAAGCGCGACACCAACCCGGACACGCTCTTCACCCGCTGGGTGCTCGACGAGGACGTGGCCTACAAGACGTACGAGCTGATCACCTCGCCCCAGTACCGCTCGTACAAGCAGTCGCACCCGGGCTTCTACAACATCTGCATCCACAAGGGCCTGTCCACCAACGCGGCCGACGACCCGAGCTCCGAGCCGCTGGGATACCCCACCGACATCCCGCCCGCCGCCCGCGACTGGCCGATGCTCAACTTCCTCATCTACCACTCCTGCATCCGCCCGGGATTCTGGGTGCGCAACGCGCTGCTCGACGTGCAGTCGGGCCGGACCCGCGCCCCGCTCTCCGGCCCCCCGGTGCCGGACATCCTCTGGACCACGCGCTTCCTCATCGACTCGGCGCCCTACCCGAACGTCTACAGCGAGCTGGGCACCACCTTCGCCTCGTCGGTGATCACCTTCCCCACGGTGTGCGCGCACATCCTCGGCCAGGGCCTGCGCTTCTTCGGCGAGAACCGGATCATCTTCGGGTCCGACGCGGTCTGGTACGGGTCGCCGCAGTGGCAGATCGAGGCGCTCTGGCGCTTCCAGATCCCCGAGGAGCTGCGGCGCAAGTACGCCTATCCCGAGCTGACCGAGCGGGCCAAGCGGAAGATTTTCGGCCTGAACAACGCCCGCCTCTACGGGATCACCAACGTGGACGGCCGACTCACCGACGAGAGCTGCGGGGATGACGATCGGGACCACGATCACGATCACGATCACGATCACCGGGGCGCCTACCACCCGGTGCCGGCGAACTTCGAGGCCCTGATCCCGGCTTCGCTGAAGCGGGTGATGGAGTTCCCCGGAGCCAACGGGACCAACCCCTTCCCCAAGCTCACCGACCATCTCTCCAAGCTGCGCCAGCGCTACCTGGCTGCCGGAGCGCGGCCGGACCACACCCGGTACGGCTGGGTGCGCAGCCGGAGCTAGGTCAGGAGCGAGCGGTACAGCTTCCCGTCCGCCGCGGTGGCGAAGAGGTCCAGCCGGTATCTTCCCCACGCGCAGGCGATGGGGCCGGCGGTGAACGCCACCGGGTCGCCGGAGGTGGAGAGCGGCCCGCCGATCGACCGCAGCGCGCTCCAGGCGCTGCCGTCCCAGCGGGAATGCAGCAGGTGTCCCTTGGGCCCGCGCACGAACACGTCGGCTCGGGCGCTGCCCCCACCGCAGGCGGCGGGCGGCCCCGAGAGCGGACGGAGGAAGGCGTTCGCCGGATCGAGCGGATCGAAGGAGTCCGGGTCCTGCAGGGGTGCGAACGGCCGCCACTCGCCGCCGTCCCAGCGCTTGACCAGCAGATCGCCGGACATCGAGCGCACGACCACGCCCATCCCTCGCAGGCCGGCGTCGTAGGCGGCGATGGCCCCGAACACCGGCTCTTCGCGCCGGTGGCTGGAGACCATGCCGCCCAGCGAGAGGCAGTCGGCGAATCCGTTCCCGTCGAGGCTGGTGTGGAGCAGCCTCCCTTCCCCCGAGACGGCGAAGATCTCCAGGCGGCCGCGCTCGCGGCAGCAGGCGGCGGGAGCGCCGGCCAGGCCCATCGGGAGGCTCGCTCCCTGCTCCTCGACCACCGGGATCCCGATCGACTCGAACCCCGGGAGCTCTCCGCCGCGGTAACGGCCGTGGACGAGATCGCCCTCCGCGCCGCGGGCCAGCAGGTGGATCTCCCCGTCGCGCGTGCCGCAGGCGGCGATGGGCCATTCCACCGGAATCCGCGTCCCCGACTCCGGCACCCGCGCCACCGGCACGCCCAGCGAGCGCGCCGGCCCCAGCCCCCCGGCGTCGCCCTCGAAGACCAGCAGCTCGCCATCCGCGCCGCGCACGAAGAGCGCCACGCCCCGCTCTCCCAGCGCCGCCGCCGCCGGCGCGTAGACACCCTCCGCCACGGGCGACCAGCGCGGCTCCGTCATCGCCGGGGCGGGGTCCCGGCGAGGCCGCTCACCAGCCTGCGCATCCGCCCGGCGTCCTCGGCGTCCGGCGCCAGCTGCAGGTACCGCTCGAGCTGCGCCTTCGCCTCCGCTTCCCTGCGCTGCATCAGGTAGGCGAGCCCCACGCCGCGCACGGCCGGCGCCAGGTCCGGGTGCGCGTCGAGCACGGCGCGGAATGCCGCCAGCGCCTCGGCGGCGCGGCCGAGGTGCAGGGCCACCTCGCCCTTCTCCAGCAGCTCGTCCTCGGAGGCGTCGGGCAGCTTCGGGGTGGAGAGCTTCGCGGGCGCGGACGGCCGGGGAGTGGCGGGCCCCCGCGTCGCCTGTGGCGAGTTGGACGCCTGCCGCCCCTCCGCCGAGCCCTCGTCTGACTCGGCCGCCGGCGCGGAGAGCACGATGGGGCTCGCGACGATGGTCCGCCCGGAGCTCGCGGCCTGGGGAGGCTCGGCAGGGCGCACCTCATGCGCCTCCCGGGCCTCGGGTTGGGTGTGGAGCAGGGCCTGCACCACGCGCAGATTGGGGATCCGCGATGCCCCCAGCGCGGCCGCGGCGCCCAGCGCGGCCGGCACCAGCCAGCGAAGCAGCGGGGAGCGCCGCGCCGGGGAGCCGCTCGCGGTGGCCGCCGAGGGAGACAGCTGGACGATGCGCTGCAGCAGGTCGATCTGCTCGCCGATCCGCGCCACCCGGTCCTCGCCAGGCGCGGGCCGGCCCGTGGAGGCGCCCCCTTCCCGCGAGGCGAGAGCGAGCACGAGGTCGAGCTGCTGCCTCTGCCGGGCGTCGAGCGCGGCGTCCAGTTCGCGGGCCCAGCGCGCCATCTGGGCGGGCGACAGCCGGGCGCCGGATCCCTCGGCGGCCGCGGCGCGGAGCTGTCCCGCCGCCGTGTCGTCCTCCCAGCGGGAGCAGCAGGCGAGCACCGCCGCCACCAGCTGCCGCTCGATCGCGGGGCCGGGGGAGGGATGCACCACCTGCAACGCCCTGCCCATCTCCTCCAGCCGGGGGATGCGATCGCGCGGATGGGGAGCGAGGGCGGCGCGCACGATCTCCCCCAGGGGCGAGGCGAGCTCGGGCCGGGTCAGATCCGGCAGGGGCGGCGGCGCCTCGGCGGTGAGGAGATGGTATCCCAGCGCGCCGGCGGCGTAGACCAGGACCGGCGGATCGTCCGGCTGCACGCTGCCGATCAGCGCCTCGGGAGCGACGTATCCGGCGTCGAACTCCGCGACCGCGCTGGGAGGAGAAGTCAGATCGAGGACGACGCCCTGGGCCGCGTCGAGCAACACCAGCCGGGGCCTGAGGGAGGCGCGGGAGGAGGCGGCGCGCGCGACCGCCGCGCAGAGCAGGTGGCCGGCGACCGCCTGCGGCAGCGTACCGGGGTGGGCGCGCACGACCTCCAGCAGTTGCTGCACCGACATCGTGCGCACGACCCGACCTGCTTCCCTCTCCCGGAGCGCGATTGCCCCGGTTGGCCCCTGAACCCGAATACTTCGAACAATACTAGAAAATTGCGGGCGAAGCACAGCGGCAAACTCGCGGCGGGGCCGAGGCCCGCCCCTGCGGCGGCAGCCGCCTTGCCAGTTCTTTTGCCGGAATGGAGCGCGAATTCGCATTGACCATCTCCGCGAGCCGGCGACCAGACCACACGCCCGCAGGGCGGCTCACATCGCGGCTCCGCCAGGCAAACGCCTTGGCGCAGCCGGCGCTCCGATGGTATTTGCTTCTCTCCTTCCGGGTCTCGCGATGGCACCGTTTCCAGAGCCGCGGCGGTTCGATCCTGCCGGCTGGTTCCTGGCCCGCTGGAAGCTGCGCAGGTGCACGGTGCGGGGAACCGCGCGCGTCCGCGGCCGGATCTGGGTCCACGGCCGGGGAACCATCCGCCTGGGAGACGGAGTGTTCCTCGACGGCGCCCACCATCCCATCGAGCTGCACGCGCTGGAGCCTGATTCCGAGATCGTGATCGGCGACGGCGTCCAGGTCCAGGGCGGCGCGTCGATCGAGGCGGTGTCCTCGGTGACGGTGGGCCCCCGCACCCGGATCGGCGGGTTCGCCCGGCTGATGGACAACCACTTCCATCCCCTGGTGGGCGACCGCCACGTGCGGCCTCCCTCCGCGCCAGTGGTGGTGGGAGCCGACGTGCAGATCGGCCCCCAGGCCCTGCTCCTCGCGGGCTCGCGGGTGGGGGACGGCGCGAAGGTGCGGGGAGGGACGGTGCTCACCCGGAGGATGCCCGTGCCCGCGGGCCGGACCGCCTCGGGCTTCCCCCCGGTGATCGAATGACGGAACAGGCCCTCGCCGCCCGGCCGCGCCTGGCCGCGGAGCTGCTGGCGCTCGTCCCCCTGGCCTTCTCCGATCCCGGGGCCGCCTGGGCGCGCGTCCGGCGGCTTCTGGGCGTGTTGCGCGCGCGCTGGCTCTTCCGCGGCTGCGAGCGGGGCGAGCTGGTGAATGCCCTCTGCAGGGTGCGGGTGGAGGCCCGCGGGCGGGTGAGGCTGGGCGCGCGCGTGCAGTTCTGGGAGGGGATGATCCCGCAGGAAGTGGTGTGCGCCCCCGGCGCGGAGCTGATCATCGGCGCGTCCTCGATGTTCAACTACGGGGTCTCGTTGCGGGCCGAGCGCTCGGTCCGCATCGGCGAGCGCTGCATGTTCGGGTCGCTGGTGATCGTCCACGACCATGACGGCGAGCTCACCGCCCCCATCGTCATCGAGGACGACGTCTGGGTGGCCTACGGCGCGGTGGTGGCGCCCGGGGTGACGATCGGCCGCGGCTCGGTGATCGGCGCCGGAAGCGTGGTGACGGCGGACGTTCCCCCGCGCTCTTTGGCGGTGGGCAATCCCGCCCGCTGCTCCCCCTTGCCGGCCTCGCGCACCTTCCCTCCGGAAGCCTGAGCCTGGAGCGCCCTACGCCCCGGGCCGTTCGCGCTGCGTGCGGATCCACTCCTCGGACCTGCGGGGGGCGCGGCGCAGCAGCAGGCTCGCCTTCCATCCCACGTAGAAGGGAGCGAAGAGCAGGTCGAGCAGCCCGCGGGCGCCGGTCCCGGAGAGCTGCCAGGCGCGCAGGACGTAGAGGAGGAGGGCCAGGGCGCACGCTCCCCAGAGAGCGAGGGGCAGCGCGCTGCCTTTCGCCGCCAGCAGCGCGGAGAGACAGGTTCCCGCGGCTACCAGCGCCGCCACCCAGGAGAGGGGCGGGACCAGCACGTCCAGGGCGAGGTCGAGGAGGACCTTGTCGCGGCGCCGGACCGCTTCCAGGAGCAGCCGCCGTCCGTGGGCGCGGGCGATCTGCAGGCGGCCGCCTTCCCAGCGCTTGCGCTGCGACCTCGAGGCCTTCTCCGTGGTGACCATCTCCCCGTATACGTGCGCCTCCCCGGCGTAGCGCACCGCGAAGCCCGCCTCGCCCAGCCGGATCCCGTACTCCAGGTCCTCGACGATGGAGAAAGCGCGATGGGGCACCGCCCGCAGGACCTCGCGGGTGAAGCACATCCCGTTTCCCCGCAGCCCGCAGGAGACGCCCAGCCGCTCGCGCCCGAGCGAGCGGAGGACGTGGAAGGCGGCCAGCGCGATGGCCATCAGCCGCGTGCGCCAGGAAGCGTCCGGGTTGCGCACGCCGTAGTCGGCCTGGACGGCGTGCGCCCCCCGCCCGATCCGGGCGGCGAAGGCGGAGAGCAGGTTCGGCGACACCAGGGAATCCGCGTCCACCACCACCGCGGCCCCGGCCGTCCCCGCCAGCGTGCGCTCGAAAGCGAACTCCAGCGCATGGCCCTTGCCCCGCAGGACCTCGTCGTTCCGCACCAGCACCTCGGCCCCCGCATCGGCCGCGCGGGCTGCGGTCTGGTCGCGGCAGTTGTCCGCCACCACCACCACCCGGAAGAGCTCGCGCGGGTACTCCATCGCCAGCAGGCTGCGGATGGTGGCGGCGATTCCACCCTCCTCGTCGTGGGCGGGAACGATCACGTCGAAGCGGATGCGCGCAGGAACGGCCGGAGGCTCCCGGGAACGGCGGGAGAGGGCGGCCAGCAGCGCCAGGTAGCCGCAGGCGATCGCCGCGGGGATGACGGCGAGGACCAGGAGCGCCTCCAGCGCCTTCATCGGGCGGCCACGCTCGCGCGCACCGTCTCCGCGATCCGCGAGACGAACAGCTCCAGGCTGGCCTCCCGCTCGACGAACTTGCGGGCCGCCGCGCCGATGCGCGCCGCCTCCTCGGGGTTCTCCAGTGCGCGCACGATGGCGTTGCGCAGCGCCGCCCGGTCCCCGGGCGGGACGTAGACCCCGGTCACCCCGTCCTCGATGGTGTCGGTCTGGCCCCGGGTGCGGGTGGCGATCACGCACTTGCCCATCGCCATCATCTCCAGGATGGTGGAGATCCCCGTCTGGTAGTCGTTCTCGAAGATGGGCACCACCGCCACCGCCGAGCGGGCGTACAGCTGGCGCAGCTCGAAGCGGTCGTAGCGGCGCCACTCGACGTTGGGCGGCAGCGGCCCGCCGGGCCGCAGCTCGCTGGAGATCCAGGGGCTTCCCGCCGCGATCTTCAGGCGCACGGGGAGGCCGCGCACCGCCTCGATCAGGGTGTCGTAGTCCCGCAAGAGCTGCCCGGCCGCGCAGATCAGGTCCGGCTCCCGCGCCAGCTCGGGCAGCGGGCGGAAGAAGCCGACGTCCGCGTGGTACGAGATCCGGCGCACCTTGGCGGCCGGGATGCCCAGGCCCTGGGTGATGAGCCGCTCCTCCGAGCTGGCGTAGCAGAGGATGCGGTCGATGCGCCGGTGCACCCGCAGCAGGTGGAAGAACACCCGCTTCTTCCAGGGCTTCAGGGTATGGCTGATGAGCGTGTGCGCGGGGGCCCGCCGCCGCTTCAGGAGCAGCGCCGCCAGCGGGATGCCGATGTCCTCGCCGGTGGTGAGGATGGCGTCGTACCCCGGCGCGGCCAGCGCGCCCAGGGCGGCGAGGCCGGCGGACTCCCCGGCGGCGCGCGCCAGGCGCACCGGGCGGGCCCGGGAGGCCTGGACGTCGGAGAAGTCGAGCACGTCCGCGCCCAGCGCGGCCTGCAGCTCGTGCACGTCGAGGCGAGGTTCGCGGCCGGCCGCGATCTGGTCCCGGAGCTCGGGCCCGAAACGGCCAGCCGCGAGGATCAGCGTGCGCATCGAGCACTTCTAGACCGGACTTCCCCGCGGCGCAAAACCGCCGCCCTTGACGGCAGGCCGCTCGTCCACCGTATCCTCCTCCCGGTGGACCCCGGCACCGCCGAAGAACCGCCGCAGGCGCGGCCCTTCCTGGCGCGGTTCCGCCGGGTGACCACTTCGGGCGGCTTCATCGCCGAGATCGACGGCCTGCGCTTCATCGCCATCTTCGTGGTGGTGGTGTTCCACGTCGCCGCGGGGCTGATGGTCCGGGACCCGGTCCGCTTCGCGCCCCAGCGCCACGGGCTGATCGGGGCCATGGCCTGGAACGGCTTCCGCGGGGTGGAGCTGTTCTTCGTCATCAGCGGGTTCATCCTCGGGCTGCCGTTCGCCGCCCACGCGCTGCAGGGCAAGCCCAGGGTGGACCTCAAGCAGTACCTGCTCCGGCGCGTCACCCGCCTGGAGCCGCCCTACGTGCTCTGCATGATCCTGCTCTTCGCCCTCCAGGTGCTGGTCCGCCACCGCGAGGCGGGCGCGCTGCTTCCCCACCTCGGCGCCAGCCTCCTCTACCTGCACAACCTGATCTACGCGGCCGAGAGCCCGATCAACAACGTCGCCTGGTCGCTGGAGGTGGAGATCCAGTTCTACCTGCTGGCGCCGGCGCTGGCGGCCCTCTTCCTCATCCGCGGGAAGGCCCGGCGCCGGGCGGCCATCGTCGCCCTCTGCGCCTCCTCCGTCCTGCTCGGCTGGCTGTTCATCGAGCCTGGGCAGCGCGCGTACCTCAGCATCCTGCGCTTCGGGCATTTCTTCCTCATCGGCTTCCTCCTCGCCGACGTCTACCTCACCGACTGGCGGGAGCGGCCGGTGCGCCGCTGGAGCTGGGACCTGGTCTCGATCGCCGGATGGCCGCTGCTCTTCCTCTTCCTCAGCGGCACCGCCCAGCCGGCCCCGGGCCAGGCCCCCGGCCACGAGCCGGCGCTCACCACCTTCGGATTCCCGGTGGCCGTTTTCTTCCTCTATTGCGCGGCCTTCCAGGGACGGCTGACGAACCGGATCCTGGTCAACGGCTGGATCACCACCATCGGGGGCATGTGCTACACGATCTACCTGCTGCACAACCCGGCGCTCGCCCTCATCCTCGATCGGACGCAGCACCTTCCCGCCACCGGCTTCTACCAGCTCGATCTGGTGCTGCAGGTGGCCGTCGCCGCCCCGCTGATCCTCGCGCCGTCGCTGGTGTATTTCGCCCTGATCGAGAAGCCCTGCATGCGGCGGGACTGGCCCCGCCGGCTGCTGGCGAGGTCGTACAGCAGACCTGCTTTCACTACATTTCGATAGTGGCGCCCCCCCGCCTCTCGTGGCAATTTCGCCCGGAGGGAAGTCTCCGCCCGAATGTCTTCCACTTCAGCCGTCCCCCTGACGGGCCTCGACGCTCTCGTGCACGAGACCGCGCCGGTGGCCCCGGCTTTGCTGACGATGGCTTCCTACAGCGGCACCCTGGCCGCCGCCCGCTGCCTGGGCGCGCACGGGGTGCCGGTGACGGTGGCGGACCCCGACCTCCTCGCCATGGCCCGCTGGTCGCGGCACGCGACGCGCCGGGTCTTCTGTCCGCCCGTGCAGCGGGCGGATCGATTCCTCCCCTGGCTCCTCGAGTTCGGGCGCCGGTTCCCCGGACACGTCCTCTACCCCACCAGCGACGACACGGCCTGGCTCTACGCCCTCCACGCCGGAGAGCTGGGCGGAAGCTTCCGCCTCTACCAGCCCCCGGTGGAGGCCCTCTACACCCTCTTGAACAAGCGCAGGCTCCGGCAGGCCTGCACGCGCGCCGGCATCGAGTGCCCGCGGACCGCCTTTCCCCAGGACGCTTCCGAGGTGCGCAAGCTGGGAGCGGAGGTCGGGTTCCCCCTGATCATCAAGCCGCAGACGCAGATCCTCTTCTGGCCGCACGCCAAGGGCGCCCTGGCCTCCTCGCCGGAGGATCTGGCCGCGGGGTACGAGGGATTCGTGCGGCGGACGGCCTACGCCAGGGCGGTGCTCGAATACGACCCGGGCGTCGCCCACCCCATGCTGCAGGCGTACGTTCCCGGAGCCGCGGAGGGGATCTACAACCTCAGCGGGTTCGTGGACGAGAGCGGCGACCTGTTCGCGGTGCGCGCCTCGCGCAAGGTGCTGCAGCGGCCCCGGAGGCTGGGCGTGGGTCTCTGCTTCCAGGAGGCGTCGGTCGACCCGTCGCTGGCGGCCAAGCTCCACCTGCTCTGCCGGCAGGTGCGCTACCACGGCGTCTTCGAGGCGGAGTTCGTCGAGGACCGGGGACGTTTCCTCCTCATCGACTTCAACCCCCGGTACTACGGGCAGATGGCGTTCGACATCGGCCGGGGCCTGCCGCTCGCCACCCTCGCCCATCGCGGCGCCCTGGGACAGCGCGAGGGGCTGCGCCTGCTGCTCGAGGAAGCGGCCCGCGTTCCCCTCCAGGCTCGCGGGGAGAAGGTCTTCTGCAACGGCATCGAGCTGCGCATGCTCCTGCGCATCCAGCGCCTGTGGGGGGCGATGGCCCCCGCCGAGCTGGCGCGCTGGAGGAGCTGGCTGCAAGGGAGCCCCGATCGGCGCATCGACGCCATCCTCGACCGCGAGGACCGCGGTCCGGCGGTGGCCAAGGTCATGTCCGAGCTCCTCTCCCTGGTGCGCCATCCGCGCAGCACGCTGGGCCACCTCGCGTCGGGGAAGTGAGGCTTGGGCAAGCGCCGGATCGCCTTCGTGATGGAGCAGACGCTGGGCAGCGTCACCCACTACCTCAACCTGCGCGCCCACGAATCCGCGGCGGACGGCATCGCCCCGCTCTGGCTGCCGATCGAGTTCCGGCCCGGCCGCCTCCCCTGGGCCCTGCGGGGAAGCCTGCTCGCCCGCCGCTCCCTCGCCTCGGTGGCGGAACAGGTGGAAGGGTGCTTCGTGCACACCACCACCCTCTCGCTGCTTTCCGCCGGGCAGTTCCGCCGCACCCCGGCCGTCCTCTCCACCGACGGCACCGCCCTCAACAAGCGCGAGGTGCGGGCCGAGTACAACCTCGAGCCCGAGAGCGGGGCCGCGAGGAGCCTGAAACGGGCCGTCTACCTCCGCGCGTTCCGGAGCGCCCGGGGGTTCGTGGTCTGGTCGGGGTGGGCGAAGGCGTCGCTGGTCCAGGACTACGGCTGCCGGGAAGAGGACGTCGCCGTCATCCCGCCGGGCATCGACGTCCGGCAGTTCGCTCCCGGCGACCGCGCCCACGAGATCCCCCGGATCCTCTTCGTGGGCGGCGACTTCCAGCGCAAGGGCGGGAGCCTCCTCCTCGACGTCTTCCGCAAGCGGCTGCGCGGGCGCGCCTCGCTGGTGCTGGTGACCCGCGACCCCGTTCCCGCCGAGCCGGGGGTGGAGGTCCATCCCGGCCTGCCGGCCAATTCCCCGGAGCTCCGCCGGCTGTACGCGGAATGCGACCTGTTCGCGCTCCCCACCCGGGCCGACTGCTTCTCCATCGTCTGCATGGAGGCGATGGCCTCGGGCATGCCGGTGGTCACCACCCGGGTGGGAGGGATCCCCGACATCGTCCGCGAGGGCGAAACCGGGCACCTGGTGGAGCGCGACGATCCCGCGGCCCTGGGCGACGCGCTGGAGTCGCTGGTCTCGGACGCTCGCCGGCGGTCGGCCATGGGCGAGGCGGGCCGGGCCGACGCCATCGCCCGTTTCGACGCGGAGGGCAACGCCCGCCGCCTCTTCCAGTTCGTCGCCTCTCGCTGCCCCTGAGGCGCCGTCAGGTCGCCGTCACCGGGGCCGCCAGGGAGACGCGGGAGCGGGTCCGGCCTCCGCCCGCGCGCAGATCGGCGGCCAGCTTCTCGCAGGCGCGGGAGGCCAGGGCCATCGCGGTCAACGTCGGGTTCTTCTCCGGGCCGGTGGTGAAGGCGGCGGCGTCCACCACCAGCACGTTGGGCACGGCGTGCAGGCGGTTCCAGCCGTCGAGCATCCCGAAGCGCGACGAGTGGTGCATGCGGGCGGTGCCGCCGTAGTGCACCGAGGCGCCCGGTGGCCCGACGTGCCAGAGGTCGATCGACGCCCGGTGCCCCGCCGCCTCGAGGATCTCCACCAACCTCTCCCGCGCCGCCAGCAGCATCGCCTGCACCTCCTGGTCGAAGGAGATGCGGATGTCCAGGGGCGCCGCGTCCCCGCCGCCGGCCAGGGCGACGAAGCTCCGCTCGCTGGGAGGGAACATGCCGAAGAGGTTGAAGCCGATCCTCCTCGACTTGCCGGGCGTGAGCGTGCCCAGCGAGCGCAGCCGCAGGGCCGTGCCGCTCCAGAGGATGGTCGCCACCCCGCGCAGGCGGGAGGCATCGTCGTAGGGGCCCCGCGTCAGGAGCACCGCCGGGTGCACGGAGAGCGGCCGGGAGAGGGTGAGCGCCACTTTCGCCAGCGGGTGATCGTGCAGGTAGCGCCCCAGCACTCCCTCGGCGTTGCCCAGCCCCTGGGGAAAATCGGCCGACCGCGACTGGAGCAGCAGCCGGGTGGAGCCGAGGGCCCCGGCGGCGAGCACGAAGGCATCGGCCGCCAGCGCCTGCTCCTCTCCCGCCTCGTCCCGGAACACCACGCGGCGCACGCGCCTCTGCTCGCCGGACCACTCCAGCCGCAGCGCCCGGGCCCCGAAGAGGACGCGGAAGCGGGGCGATTGGGGGATGTCCTGCAGCATGCGGACGAACGAGTTGAACGGCGTCCCGCTGCGGGTGACGGTCCATCCTCCCGACCAGGCGAGGGGCAGCGGAGTGAGCCCGTGCCCGCGGGCCGAAGCCTGCTCGACCACCGGCCCCCAGTCGGCGGCCAGCCGCAGGCGATGGCTGACGTGGCCCCCGGGAAGGTGCTGCACGTCGAGGCCGGAGCCGGCGATGTGCAGGAGCCGCTCCATCGCGGAGTAGTGATCGGCGAGGTCCTGGTAGCCGACGGGCCAGCGGAAGCGCTCGTCGAGCGCCGCCCCGTCCGTGAAGTCCTCGGGCGCGAACCGGGGAACGGCGCAGGTCCAGTGGTTGGAGAGCCCGCCGGCGGAGAGCTCGTAGATCCACTGGGCCTCGCCCCCGTTCGGGGCCGCGTCCTGCGGCGTGGCGTCGGGCAGCGGGCGCCGCCGGCGGAAGAGCGTCATCCCGGGCCCCCGCACCGTCAGCCCGCCCGCCGAAGTCCTGCTGCCCGCCTCCAGCACCGTCACCGGGATCCCGGCGCGATGCAGCGTCCATGCGGCCGCGGCGCCCGCGGGGCCGGTCCCGATCACCACCACCCCGGCGTCGCTCTCCATCGTTCGAGGACAACAGATTGCGCCGGCAGGGTCAATCGATGATCATCGATGGATGGAGCTTCGGAGGTTTGGTGCGACCGACCTGCGCCCCTCCTCCATCGGGCTGGGCTGCGCGCGCATCGGCGGGGTCTTCCAGCAGGATCCGGGGGGGTTCCTCGACCTGCTCTCGGCGGCGCTCGACGGCGGGATCAACTTCTTCGACACCGCCGACATGTACAGCCAGGGAGAGAGCGAATCGCTGCTCGGGCGCGCCTTCCAGGGGCGGCGCGAACGGGTGATCCTGGCCAGCAAGGCGGGCTACCGGCTGCCCGCGCAGCGGCGCCTCGCCGCGCGCCTCAAGCCACTGCTCCGGCCCGTGATCCGCGCCCTGGGGCTGCGCCGCGAGAGCCTTCCCGCGGCGGTGCGCGGCGAGCCCACCCAGGACTTCTCCCCCGCCTACCTGGCGGCGGCGGTGGAAGGGAGCCTGCGCCGCTTGCGGACCGATCGGCTCGACCTCTTCCAGCTCCACAGCCCGCCCGCGGCGGTGGTGGAGCGCGGGGAGTGGGTGCAGGCGCTGGAGGCCCTGCGGCAGCAGGGCAAGATCCGCTACTGGGGCGTCTCCTGCGACACGCCCGAGGCGGCGCGCGCCGCGCTGCGGATTCCCGGCCTCTCCTCGCTCCAGCTTCCCCTGAACCTCTTCGAGCGGGGGATGCTGCCGGCCATCGCTTCCGCGCGGGAGAAGGGTGTTCCCGTGATCGTCCGGGAAACGCTCGCCAACGGCCTCCTCGCCCGCAGCTCGGATCCGGCCGACCTGGGACCCTGGTGCCGCACGGCGGAGGAGGCGGCGGCGCGGGCCTCCCAGCTCGCCTCGTTCCGCGAGGCGGCAGCCGCCAGGGGCTGCACCCTGGCCCAGCTCGCGCTCCGCGACGCCATGGAGGTCGCGGGCGTGGCGGTGACGCTGGTGGGCGCGCGGACGCGGGCGCAGATCGAGGATCTGCTGCGGCAGGTTGCCGGCCTCGACGTCCCCTCGCCGGCGCGCGTTCAGGCCTGACCGGCCGCCGCGGCGGGCAGGGAATCGGCCGGGCGCCTGGGAGCTACCGCCGGACCGGGAAAGCGCCGGCGGAACCAGACGTACGCACGGCAGGCCTCGCGCCAGGCGTAATGCGGGACGTGCCGCAGGTAGAAACCCAGCAGCGGCCCCGCTCCGGGGGCGAGGCGCTTGCGCCTGAAGGGGAGGATCGTCTCCATCCGTGCCCACCAGCGCGCCATGTCCAGGTCCGTGGTGGTGAGCGCGTAGGAGCGGACGGTGGCCGTGTAGCTGTTCCAGTCCGAGAACCGCATCCGCCTCTCCAGCAGCCCTTCGCCGAGCGCGCGCCAGTACATCGGCGTCCCCGGGAAGGGGGTCATCACCGTGAACCCGCTCTCCACGTCGAGGTCGAGGGCGAAGCGCCAGGTCTTCTCCACCGTGTCGAACGTCTCCTCGGGAGCGCCCAGGCAATAGGTGCCGTACAGGTGGAAGCCGATCCGGTGGCAGAGGGAGATGCGCTCCCGCAGCTTGTCGTTCACCTTGATGCGCTGGCCGATGCTCTCCATGCAGGAGGCGTCGTTGGTCTCCACCCCGGTGGTGATGGTACGGATGCCCGCCTGGTGCATCCGCCGCAGCGTCTCCTCGTCCAGCATCTCGATGCTGGTCTCCACGGCCGCCTCCAGCTTCACTCCCCGGGCGATGAGCGCGTCCGCCAGCTCGCGCGCGTACCGGCGGTCGAACCCGAAGTTCGCGTCGCGGAAGCGGACGTGGAAGATGCCGAACTGGCGGTTCAGGTACTCGATCTCGTCCACCACCTGCTGGACGGCGTTCTTCCGCCAGGTATCGCCTTCCAGGAGCGTGTAGGGGCACATGGTGCAGCCGATGGGGCAGCCGCGGCTGGACTGTATGTACACGCCCACGTCGGTGAGCGTCCGGCCCCGCCGCAGGTAGCGCGACATGTCGAGCAGGTGCCAGGCGGGCCTGGGCAGCGCCGCGGGATCGGCCACCTTCACCCACCGCCGGTGCCGCTCCTCGTTCCTGGCTCGGTCGTAGAGGTCGCCGCCCTCCAGGGGAACGTAGGTGGCGGGCGAGAGCACCCCGGGGACCCGGAGCGGGTCGCTCGCCAGCAGCACCTCGTCGAGGAAGGCCTCCGGCTCGCCGAAGAGCGCGTAATCCACCCGGCAGCCGCGGATCCAGTGCTCGACGGTGGCCATGACCACGGCGCCGAAGACGAAGACGGTGCAGCCGGGGAGGAGCGCCTTCAGCCGGTCCGCGAACCCCAGGTCCTGGGCCAGCGAGGGCATGGCGAGGCGCACGCCCACCCAGGTGCCCGGCCCCTCGCCGATCCGTTGCGCGCAGAGCCGCTCCGCGGCCGGACCGCGCCGGCGCTCGAGCAGGAGATCCACGAACGCCACTTCCACCCCGGCCCGCTCCGCGACGGCCGCCATGTAGAGGAGGTCGATGGGGAGGATCTGCGCCGGCTCCGGGCCCTCGAAGGGCTTGAGCTTGCGCGAGACGCCGATCCCCCCGGAAAGCGTGCGCTCGTTGGTCCGGCCCTTCAGGCCCGGCGGGTTCACCAGCACGAGGCGCCGGGCCCGTTCCCTGCCCGGGGCGGAGGCCTGAGCCCCGGCGACCGCTGTTGCCGACATGTTCCCCCCTCCGCACCGCGGAGGCTAGCACGAGGTTCCGAGGCCGGCGTAGATCCGCTCCACGTCCCGGGCCATGCGCGCGGGGGTGAAACGGGTCAGCACCACCTGCCGGCCGTATTCGCCCATCCGGACCCGCAGTCCGGGATCGCGCAACAGGGCCAGCAGATTGGCCGCCAGCGCGGGCAGGTCGCGGTGCTGCGACAAAAGGCCGCTGCGGCCGTGCTCCACCACCTCCGGCGTGCCGCCGCTGTCCAGCGCCACCACCGGCTTCTTCATCGCCATCGCCTCCAGGAAGACGAGGCCGAACGGCTCCTGGTAGGAGGGGAGCGCGAACACGTCGGCGGCGGCCAGCACGCGCGGGATGTCCTTGCGCCACCCGGTGAAGGTGATCGATTTCTCCAGACCGAGATCCGAGGCGAGCTGCTTCAGCTCGGCCAGGTAGTTGGGCCGCTCGGGGCCAGCGCCCGAGTCCTGCTCGCCCACGATCACCAGCCGGGCCGCGGGCAGCTCGCGCCGCACCTCGGCGAAAGCGCGCACCAGCTCGGTGTGGCCCTTCCAGTGGAAGAGGCGGGAGATGCTCACCACCACCGGGGCCCCGGGGGGCAGGCCCAGCTCCTCCCGCACCGGGCTCCCGTCGAGGGCGGGATCGAAGGGCGAGGCATCGATGGCGTTCAGCACCGCGTGCGTCCTCTCCGGCGGGTAGCCGGCGGCGAGGATGCTGCCGGCGACGGATTGGGAGACGCCGATCACCGCGTCGGCGCGGCGCAGCGCCCGCTGCACGCCGGGGCGCAGCCAGCGGCCCCAGGCGACGTGCACGTGGATCACCGACTTCGCCCCGGTGAGCCGGGCGAGGGCCGCGCAGGGAATGGCGTCGCGCGGCCGCTCGCTGGAGTGGAGGATGGAGATTCCCTTGCGCCGGATGTAAGCGGCGAGGCCGAGGAGGCTGGCGGCGGCCGGCACCGCGCCCATCGCCAGGAGCAGCTTCCTTCCCGGAGGCTGCCCGAAGAGCGAAGGCCCGAAGTCGGTGGGCCGGATGCTCAGCCCGGGGATGGCGGATAGCATCTCGAACGAGGCTGTGGGCGCGTCCGGCCGGCCCGGGCAGGCCGCGTGCACGTCGTACCGGTCGCGGTCGAGGGCGGACATGATCAGCGCCTGGATGCGCGTGTCCGCACCCGGCTTGTCGGGCGAGTTGACGAAGAGGACGCCGGTGCGCGCCACCCTGCCGTCCACTGGTGCCTCGACCGGCACTAGGTCCCCAGCTGCGGCTTGAGCGGCCGCAGGAACGCGGCCCGCAGATCGCCCACGCCCAGGGCCTCGGCCACCCCGTTCCAGTAGAGGATGTTCGCCAGGAAGCTGCAGGCGATCCGCGCCGGCCGGCCCGCCCGCAGCGCCGAGAGCGCGAGGATGGCGGCGGCGAGGCCCCGCTCTGCAGCCGCGGTGAAGCGCGGACGCCCCAGGGAGAAGCTCACCAGCGCCCGGTTCGCGGCGTGAAGGTGCACCCAGTTGTCGGCCAGGGTGTCCAGGGCGTTGTCGCGGCCGAAGCGGCCGTGGATGGAGATCTCCAGGCGGCCGTAGGCCCGGTGCATCTTCGACCAGGAAGCGAGGGATCGCTCTGCGTGGTGGAGGCCGCTCGCCTTGGGGTTGAAGCGGAAGTGGATGCCGCGGAGCGCGAGGCGCGCGGCA
>DATKAG010000235.1:0-11762 GCA_035498355.1 Myxococcales bacterium
CTGGCCAAGGCCCTGGCCGAGTACCTGTTCGACGACGAGAAGACGCTGGTGCGCCTGGACATGAGCGAGTACATGGAGAAGCACTCGGTGAGCCGACTGCTGGGGGCGCCTCCCGGCTACGTGGGCTACGACGAGGGGGGCCAGCTCACCGAGGCCGTCCGCCGCCGCCCTTATTCCGTGGTGCTGTTCGACGAGGTGGAAAAGGCCCATTCCGAGGTGTTCAACGTGCTCCTGCAGATCCTCGACGACGGGCGGCTCACCGACGGCCAGGGCCGCACGGTGGACTTCCGCAACACGGTGGTGATCCTCACCTCCAACCTGGGGTCGCAGCACGTGACCGGCGGGGAGCCGGAGGCGGAGGAGAAGCGGGTGCGCGAGGCCATCCGCGCCGAGCTGCGGCCGGAGCTGCTCAACCGGATCGACGAGATCGTGGTCTTCCACAGCCTGGGGCGGGCGGAGCTGGCGCGGATCGTGGAGATCCAGCTCGGGCGGCTCTCGAAGCTGCTCTCCGACAAGCAGCTCCGGCTGGAGCTGACGGAGAAGGCGAAGCAGGCCGTGGGCAGGGCCGGCTACGACCCGGTGTACGGGGCCCGGCCGCTGAAGCGGGCGCTGCAGCGGCTGGTGCTCGATCCCCTGGCCATGAAGGTGCTGCAGGGCGACTTCAAGCCGGGCGACACCATCCGGGTGGACGCGAACGCCTCCGACGACGTGCTCTCGTTCGCCCGGGCGGGCGGCGCGCGGGCAGAGACCGCCGCCACCCTGCATTAGGTGCAGACTCCCCCGATGTTGGGGGTGAGCGCCGCGCAGCGGTTGGCGCTGAAGCTTCCCGTCGCGTGGCTGCCGTCGGAGAAGGTGACGTCGAACGTTCCCGCGTAGCCGTTGGCGTCGACGCGGGTGAGGGTGAGCGTGCCGGAGACCGCTACCGGGCCGCGATCAGGACGATCGCCGCCGCGGCGCAGCCCGGGCCGGCCGCAGGCGCTCCCCCAGCACCAGCCGGGCGAGGGGCACAGCGGCCAGAGGCCGGAGGATCCGCCAGCGCGGGCGAGGCAGACGAGGAAAGCGCCGATGGCCACGCCCGAGGCCAGGGCGATGGCCACCGAGCGATCCCTGACGGCGGCCGGGCGGGCGGGGTCCTGCTGGCGGCTGATCAGCCCCACCGCCACGCCGCGATGCCGGCGACCGCGGAGAGGCCGGCCTCTCTCCCAGCCCGAGGGCCACCAGCACGGGGACGGCGATGGAGCAGACGGCCGTCACGGGCGCCACCACGATCATCCGGCCCCCCTTGAGGCCGTAGTAGAGGAGCGCGACTCCGACAGCGCCGGTCACCCCGGCCCCTGCGCCCCAGAGGACGCCGTCCCGGGACGGCAGCGGGGGGGAAAGAAGGGCAGCGCCAGCGCCACGGTGACCACCCCGATTCCCTGCGCCAGGGCGGTGACGGACAGGGCAGCCGCGCGGCGCGCGCCCAGCCCGCCGAAGAAGTCGGCCGTCCCGTAGAAGGCTGCCGCGAGCAGGGCGAGGAGCAGGGGCATGCGAGGTGCTCGATGCCGCGGCGCGGCCGGGGGATTCGGGGGAGATGCCGAGCTGCGCCGGCTGGTGGCCGAGCGCCGGCACTGGGACGAGGAGTCCGGCCGGCTGGCGGCGGTCTTCCGGAACCTTGGGCTCTGGCGGGAGGGGAAGTCTGCCTCCTTCGGTCACTGCTGCTCGGAGCGGCTGGGGATGAGCGAGCGGGCGGTGGAGCAGCGCATCGCCCTGGAGCGGAGGCTGCTGGTCTTGCCGGAACTGAGGCGGGCGATGCAGGCGGGGCGAGTGACGTACGAGAAGGCCCGGCTCATCGCCTGGCAGGCCACCGACCGGAACGTCTCGGAGTGGATCGAGCGGACCGACTCGAGGTCCGGGTACCCAGGAGCACCGCGGACCTGTTTGCGGACGTCTACCGGGCGGCGCGCAAGCTGGTGGGGGAGGACCTGACGGCCGGCGACGCATGCGCATCACCTCCAATACCGGGGGCAGGGTGGCAGCGACGAGGAGTGGAACCTGGTCGCCCTCTGCACCGCCCACCACCTGATCGGGATTCACAAAGAGTACATCGACGTCTGGGGCAAGGCGCCCGACGAGCTGACCTGGGAGGGAATCGTCCGCCCCGGCCCGGCGCCTGATGCGCAGGCCCCGCCGCGCGAGAGCCGGCCCGACGCCGTGCCGGGCTAGAATCCGCCGCATGGATCCCGCCACCCTGCAGCTTCTCCGCGAGCAGAGCGGGCTGCGGCTCGACAAGGAAGGCCGGTTCTGGCACCGCGGCGGCCTGGTGGAGCATGCGCGCACGCTGGCCGCGCTGCACCAGGGCGTACACCGGGCGGCTGACGGGCGGTGGGCGACGCGCATCGGGAAGGACTGGGGGTATCTGGAGGTCGAGGACGCGGCCCTGTGGATCCGGCGGATCGAGCCCTCGGGAACGGCCCTGCGGGCGCAGCTCGCCTCCGGCGCCTGGGTGGATGTCGACCCCGCCACGCTGGCGGCCGGGTCGGACGATGCGCTCTATGCCCGCGTCCAGGGCGAGCGCGCCCGGCTGACCCGGGCGGCGCAGGTGTCGCTCAGCGACCACCTGCACGAGGACGGCCGCGGGTTCTTCCTCAGCCTGGGAGGGGAGAGCTTCGGCATCGGGCGGGACGGCGGGCCGGAGCCGGTGCGGCTTCAGGAGTCCTCGGGCAGCTCCTCCCGCGGATCCGCGTTGCCCGGCAAGTAGAACACCTCCTCCAGCACCAGCCCGTGGGCCGGGGCGGTGGGGCCCGCCTTCGTCCGATCCCGCCCGGCGAGCAGGGCCGGCAGCGAGTCGGCCGGGCGGCGGCCGTGGCCCACCTCCACCAGCGTCCCCACGATGTTGCGCACCATGTGCTTGAGAAACGCCGTCGCCTCCACCGTCACCGCGATGCGCGGGCCGCTGCGCTCGATCTCCAGCCTGCGGATCTCCCGCACCGCCGTGTGCGCCGGGCAGTCGGCCGCGCGCAGGGCGGAGAAGTCGTGCCTGCCCAGCAGGGCCGGGGCGGCGCGGCGCATCGCCTCCACGTCCAGCGGCCGGCGGATCTCCCAGGCGCGGCCGCGCTGCAGCGGCGAGCGGACCGCGGTCTGGAGGATGCCGTAGACGTATCGCTTGCCCCGGGCCCAGCGCCGGGCGTCGAAGCCCTCCGGCGCCGGCTCCGCCTGCACGCAGGAGAGGTCCTCCGGCAAGAGCGCGTTCAGGCCCGCCGTCCAGGCCTTGAGCGGCAGCTCCCGCGGGGCCCGCAGCGACGCCACCTGCCCGCGCGCGTGCACCCCGGCGTCGGTGCGTCCCGCCCCGGTCACCCGGACCCGCTCCCCGCAGAGCCGGCCGATCCCCTTCTCCAGCTCCTCCTGCACGCTGCGGCCATCGGGCTGCGCCTGCCAGCCGACGAACCGGGCGCCGTCGTACTCCAGGGTGAGCTTGAGAAACGTCACTTCGAGTCGTCTTGCGCCTTCACCGTCGCTTTCGACGAGGTCTCGGTGAAGGCGAAGCGGGCCAGCAGCTCGTTCAGGTTCATGGTCTGCAGCCCCCCCGACTTCCCCCCGGAGGGCAGGAAGAGGATCTGCTTGCCCCGCAGCGCGTCCGCCACGCTCAGCTTGACCATGGTCCGGCCGCCCGCGCCGCTCATCGCCTGGTTGGTCTTCGCCACCCCCTGCGCCCGCGCCTTCTTCTCCGCCAGGAGGGCCTCCGCCTCCCGCTGCGAGCGGAAGTAGTCGGCGTCGGCGTGCAGCTTCACCTGGTCGAGCGCGCCCCGGGCGGCGGCGATCTTCTGCGACACCTGCCCCTTGGCGGTTTCCAGGTTCCGCAGCGCCTCCTGCTGCGCGGCGTGGCCCTCGCTCACCATCCGCTCCGCGGTCTGCTCGGCCAGCTTCTTGTCGTGGATCACCTTCTCGTACTCGGGGTGGAAGTGGTGCTCGCCGAGGATCACCCGCTCCACGATCACGCCCTCCGGCGCGAGCACTTTCGCCAGCCTGTCGCGCGCCTCCTCCGCCTTGAGGAACCGCTTGTCCGAGACGTAGAACTCCTCGCTGGTCATGGTGTTGAGTACGTCGCGGACGATGCTGCGGCAGGCCGGGCGGACGAGGTTCTCCTTCACTTCGCTGGTGGACCCGCCCACGTGCTCCAGGATCCACGGCGTCCGGCTGGTGTCGACGCGCCAGGCGACGGTCACGTCGACGGCGATGTCGTTGCCGTCATGCGTCTTGAACTCGATGTCGTCACGTCCGCTGCGGTCGCCCTTGTTGCGCGCCTGCACCATCTCCAGGTTCTGCAGCGCCACGTTGTAGACGTTCCAGTCCGTGATGAAGGCCGGGAAGAAGTATGTCGCGCCCGGCGGGTAGGTCTCCTGCTGCACTCCGGCCTTGCCGAAGAGCGTGATCTTCCGCGTCAGGACGCCCGCCTCAGTGGAATCGGTGCTGTGGAACGTGCACCCGGCGGCGGCGAGCAGCGAGATGAGCGCGAGCCTGCGCATGGTCACTCCTTCACGTCGAAGCGCCGCATCAGCGTCTTCAGGTCCAGGGGGTTCATGCCCCCTTCGCCGTCGGTGGGGATGACGATCAGCCGCGTCCCCTTGAGGGCCTCCGCCATCCGCATCCCCACCATGTTCTCGCTGCCCACGCCGCGCAGCGCCTGGTTCTCCAGGTCGGTCCCCTGCGCCTCGGCGAGCTTCACCAGCAGATCGCCGTCCGCCGCCTTCCTCCGCCGGTAGAGATCGGCCTCCGCCTCCAGCTTCTTCACCTCCGCCTCTCCGCGAGCCAGCTCCACCTGCACGGCGGCGGCGCCCTCGGCGACGATCTTGTTCTTGGCCGCGGCCGCGGTGGCGGACTTCGCCTCCGCCTCGTTCTTGTACACCGTCTGATCCTGGATCTTGCGCTGCTCGATCTGCTGCTGGTAGCGCTGGTCGTAGGTGTAGCGGCGGATCAGCACCTGGAGGACCTCGATGCCTTTGTCCTTGAGCTCCGTCTCCAGCGCCTCCTGCGCGGCGCGCGACTTGGTCACGCGCTTGTCGCCCCGGTAGAAGTCCTCCGCGTCCAGCTCTCCCAGCGCCCGGCGCAGGTCCTGCTGCGCGCGGGGAATCACCGCGCTGTCCTCGAACAGCCGGCCCGGCCCGATGGTCTGCATCACCTTGAGCGGGTCGGCGACCCGGTAGAGGACGGTCACGTCCACCTGGACGGTGTAGCCCTCGCTGGTCTGGATGTTCACCCCGGGCGCCACCCGGTGCCCCTCCAGGTCCTCGCTGGCCTCGCTGCGCGAGTTGCTCAGCTCCAGGACCTGGAGCCGGAGGGGGAAGCGGTGCATGGTCTCGCCCACCCCCACGTAGTGCAGGCCCGTCCCGTACACCGTGGGATCGATGCCCTTGCCCATGCCGAACTTGATCTGCTTGATCCCCGCCTCGCCCGGCTTCACGTAGGTGGTGCAGGAGTTGTAGCCGAAGAGCAGCAGGAAAAGGCCCGCGCCCACCACCCAGAGCACGCGCGCCTTCTTCCCCCGGGGCACGTTCACCCGCGGAACGTTCAGGTCCAGCGCCACATCACCCTCTCTCTCGCGCCGGCACGGGCGGCGCCTCCGCCAGCTCGGACGGCATCCCCAGGGCGTTCGTCAGCTCGGAGAGCGGCCGGTAGGTGTCCAGGGTCTCGCTGGCGCGCGCCAGGTCCTCCACCAGCGCCTGCAGCTTCTTCCGCCAGCGCCGGCGGTGCAGCCACATCACCCCGTCGGGGAAGAGCGGCCCCAGCACCAGGAGGAGCGCAGGGAACCACTTGGCCTGGATGGGGATGTAGGGGACCTCCACGCAGATGATCCCCAGCACGAACCCGGCCAGGGCGAACGTCGCGCGCGCCACCAGGTCGCCACCGCGCCAGATGCCGTAGTCCCGCTTCGCCAGGTCGATCTCTTCCCTGGCCAGGGCGCCGTAGCGGGGGAGGAGGATCTCGTCGAGCACCCGCCGCACCCGCTGCCAGTAGCCCGCGTCGTCCATGCCCATCTCCCGCAGCTGCTTCTCCATCAGCTGCAGCTCGCCCTCGGCGTCCTTGCGCAGCAAGGACTCCGCCTGGGGCGACCATTCGCGCATGCCCGGCCGGCGCAGCTCGAACTGCTCGAGGAGGAATCGCCCGACCGCGGGAAGGCGGTACTTCTCGGGAACCATGTTCACTTTCTAGCACGCACCCCGGGGTACGGTCCGTTATGCTGATCGCGTGATCGTGGTCTACGACGCGGACTGCGGCGTATGCCAGGCGTCCGTCGCCTGGGCGAAGAAGCGCGACCGCAAGGGCGTCTTGCAGTTCGTCGGCAACGACGCCCCGGAGCTGCCGGCCGGGGTCTCCCGCGAGGAGACCGAGCACACCCTGGTGGTCCTGGACGGCGCGGAGAAGCTGGTGCGCGCCCAGGGCACGGCGCGCATCCTGCGCGAGCTGGGGGGCTGGTCCCTGGCCGGGGTGCTCCTGCGCGCCCCCGGCGTGCGGCAGATGGCCGACTGGGCCTATGTCCGGTTCGCGGAGAACCGCCACCGCATCTCGGCGGCCCTGGGGATGCGCATCTGCGCGGTCCCCGGGAAGAAGCCCTAGCCAGGAGGGCTCCCGCTCAACCTCAGGGACCCAGGTGTGCCGCGCAGCCCTTGGACAGCTCGCCCTGGTGCTGCTTGAGGCAGGCCGCGATGCGGCCCTCGCCCGCCTTCACGTCCTTGCAGAACTTCTGCGCGTCGCCCTTGCAGGCGCGCATCGCGTCCCGCATCTCGCCCCGCTGCTCCATCAGCTCGGAGAAGAACTCCTTGCACCCGGGCGACACCTCGTCCTTGTGCTGCTGCATGCAGGCGTGGCGCTCGGGCCCCGGCTTGGTGCCGGGACAGAGCTTCTCCACGTCCGCCTGGCAGGCCTGCGCCCCTTCCTTGAAGCGGGCGATGTTCGCCTTGCAGCCCGAGGAGAGCTGGTCCTTGTGCTCCTTCAGGCAGGCGGCGATGCGCCCCTGCCCCGGCTGCACGCCGGAACAGAGCCTTTTGGCATCCTCCACACAGGGGTGCTGCGCCGCCTGGGCCAACAGGATCGCGAACAGGAAGGTCATGGCTCCGCCTTTGCCAGGGAACGGATGGCCGCGGTGATCGTGGGAAGCTGCGGCACCGAGGCCATCTCCAGGCTGTCCGCCAGCCCGATGCCCGGCACGTGCACGCCGGCGAGCAGGCGGGGCGGCGCCACCAGCTCGTAGAAAAGCTCTTCCACCGTCCGGCGCACCAGGTGCTCGCCGAAGTTGGTGATCTCCGTGTCCTCGTTCACGTAGAGCACGCGCCCGGTGCGGCGCACCGACTCGGCGATCCGCTCCCAGTCGTAGGGATGGAGCGAGCGCAGGTCGATCACCTCCGCGTCCACCCCTTCTCCGGCCAGGGCGTCCGCCGCCTTCAGGCAGAGGGGAAGCGTGCGCCCGTAGCTGACCACGGTCAGGTCGCGTCCCGCCCGCACCGTCCGCCCCTCGCCGAAGGGGACGAAGTGGTCGGGCGTGTCCGGCCACTGCGGCTTCCACCCCGAGCGGTCGCCCAGCGGCGCGTCGATCATCCTGGAGAGGGCGCGGTCGTCGCCCGGCTCGCCGGGGATCTCCTCCCCGGGCCGGGAGCGCACCCGCATCAGCGCCTTGGGCACGAGGAAGAAGCAGGGGTTGGGATCGACGATGCAGGAGAGGAGCAGCCCGTAGGCGTCGCGGGGCGTGGAGGGGATGGCGATCTTGAAGCCGGGGATGTGGGTGGCCATCGCGTCGAAGGAATGGGAGTGGTAGATGCTCCCGCGGATTCCCGATCCCACCGGCGTCATGATGGTGATGGGGCAGTTCCACTCGCCGTTCGAGGCCCAGTGCTGCAGGCCGGCCAGCTTGAGCAGGTCGATGGAGTTGAAGGCGTAGTCGCAGAACTGGACCTCGGCGACGTTGCGGCAGCCGGCCAGCCCCAGCCCGATGCTGGTCCCTACCACCCCCCGCTCGTCGAGCGGCGAGTTCCAGGCCGTCTTCAGCCCCTGGGTGGCGGTGAACGCCCCGCCCAGGGGAGGCCCCACGTCCTCGCCGAAGACGTCGGTGACCCCGTGGCGCTCCTCGCCCACGTGCAGCGCCATGCGGATGGCCTGCACCATGTTGCTCACGAGTCCTCCCGCACCAGGTCGCGCTCGCTGAAGACGTGCTCGAGGATGCTGCGGGGATCGGGCTGCGGCTCCTCCTTCACCTGCTTGTGCGCCGCCAGCAGCTCGGCGGTGAACTGCGCCCGCAGCTCGTCCATCTGCTGGCGGGTGAGCAGCCCCTTCTCCTCCAGGCGCCGCTCGAAGCCGGTGATGCAGTCCGCCTCGTCGTTCACCCGGTTGGCCCCGGAGGCGGAGGAGTGGCCGTAGAGCCGGCTGAGCACGGCCTCGAGGAGGAAGGGCTTGCGCTCGCCGCGCACGTAGTCCATGGCGGCGGCGATCTCCCGGTAGCTGGTCTCCGGGTCGTTGCCGTCGATGGTCTTGCTCTCGATGCCGAAGGCCTTGCCCCGGTCGCTGATCCGCTTCTCCCCGTGCTGCCCCTGGTAGGCGGTGGAGATGCCCCACTTGTTGTTGGTGACGATGATCAGGACCGGCAGCGGGTTGGCCGGCCGCGAGGACCAGATCAGGCAGGTGGAGAAGTCGCCCTCGGCGGTGCCGGCATCGCCTCCGGTCACCACCGTGATGCCCTTCCCGCCGGCCCGCTTGTTGGCGATGGCCGTGCCCGCGGCCATCGAGTACTGCACCTCGATGGGGCTACTGACCGGCACCACGTTCCACTTGCGGATGGCGTAGTGCCCCACGAAGTTGCGCCCGCCGGAGTAGGGATCGGTGGCGGTGTTCTTCATCTGCCGCAGGGCGTCCGCCGGGTCGGCCCCCATGGCCAGAAGCGTCCCGGAGTTGCGGTAGTGGAAGTGGCAGTAGTCGTACTGCGGCCCCTGCCCCTTGTGGATGAGCAGGCCCAGAGGGACGTTGAACGCCTCCTCGCCCGGGCCGCCGATCCAGAAGTAGCCGTCGCCCTGTTTGTACATCTGGATCAGGCGCTCCTCCAGGGCCCGCGCCTTCACCATCAGGGAATGCAGCCGCAAGAGCAGGTCGGGCGACAGCTCCGACGCCGGGGTGGAGCGGACGGGCCGCAGGCTGGTCGTGCTCACGGGGGCGCGACTCTCCTTGCGGGGCGCTTCTTAGCGCAAGCGGCTTCAGAACGCCACGTGCGCACGGCCGGTGAAGACGTGCGCCGGACCCCGGTCTTTATTGTAGGCGGGATTGAACACCGGCTGGTAGTTCACGCCCAGCGAGATCTGGCTGGTGAGCGCCGCGCGGTAGTAGATCTCGCCCAGCACTTCCACCGCGTAGCTCAACGCCCCGTCGCCGATGAGGAATCCGTAGCCCCCGCCCGCCAGGTACGAGCGGTGCAGGGAGGACAACCCCGAAACCACCACCGCCGCGCCGGCCTCGTCCAACTCGCGCCCCCAGCGGCCCCCGGACTGCACTACGCCCAGGGCGACGGAGCGGTCGATCTCGGTGAAGGCCCAGGTCTCGTTCTTGCCGTCGTTGAAGCTCGCCCGGGCGAAGGCGCCCAGGCCGGCGCCGAAGTCCCAGTTGGCGCTGGCCGCCAGCCCCGCCTTGGTGCGCCCGTTCGCCCGGGTCTGGGTGACGTCGACCTTCTGCTCGATGGCCTTGGTGTAGCTCCCCATGTTGGCCGTGTTGAGGAACCCGAGCAGGCGAACCGCCCCGCGCGCTCCCCGCGCCTCCACTTCGGCGACCAGACCGCGGGCGATGCCCAGGTCGTATTCCAGGTCGGCGCCGTTCGCCGACTTGGGCTCGAGGAAGATCCCCGCCCGCGCCGACCACCAGTCGCGGCCCAGCTCGAGGGCGGCGCCGATGGTGTAGCCGCGGACGTCCGCCGGGTAGTCGTACGCGGCGGAAGCGAACAGGCCCCAGCTCATGAAGCGGGTGTGCGGATCGTTGGAGAGGGGGACGCTGTCGAAGAGATCGGGGATGGCGAACTTGCCCAGCGTGATCGTCACGGGTCCCAGGACCTGCTTCAGCGCCAGCCGGGCGAGGACGATGGTGGGATCGGGATCGCCCACCCGGTAGACCTCCCCGCTGGGGAACGCCGCCACTCCCAGGGTGGAGCTGAGGCCGCGGCCCCCGCTCAGCTCGGGCTGCACGGTGAGCTCGCTCCCCGGCCAGAGGCGGAAGACGCCGATCAGGTCCATCACCACCGAGGTGGCCGACTCCGCCTCCGGCCGCAGGCTGTTCTTGCCGCTGTAGGGCGCGTCGAAGGCCGGATGCGCCTGCGTGGCCACGGTGGCCTGGAAGTGGAAGGGCGACGTCTCCTCGGCCCCGGCGCCGAAGGCGGCCATGGCCAGGCCCGCGGCCACGGCCACCGCCGCCGCGGCCGCTCGCATCAGGCCCGGCCCGGCTCTGGTTCGGCGG
This sequence comes from Myxococcales bacterium, assembly GCA_035498355.1. Lineage (GTDB taxonomy): Bacteria > Myxococcota > Myxococcia > Myxococcales > 40CM-4-68-19 > 40CM-4-68-19. The sequence goes on from DATKAG010000235.1 coordinate 10,459, forward strand.
CGGGCGGCGGTTCGGCCGGGCCCGCGCCCTGCTCCTCCTCGGCGGCGCCGGCGGGACCGGGCTGGGAATCGGCCACCACCGCCCCGGGCGACGCCTCGGTGACCGGCTGCGCGTGCGCGGCGGCCTCCTTGGGAGCGCTGACGATGTGCTGCCCCGGGCGCGAAGGCCGCGGCGCGTTGGTCGACGCGAGCACCGCCAGCTCCACGTACCGGTCGAGCTGGGTCCAGGCCAGCCAGCGGTCCAGCTCGGCGGCGGTCTGGTCGCCCAGGTCCTTGGTCAAAGGCTGGTCCGCCCAGGCCTCCGCGTACGCGTCGTAGAGTTTCTGCACGAACTCCACCGCCCGGCTGGCCTCCTCCAGCACCTCCCGGTCGGCCCGCCAGGGGCCGGGCGAGCGGCGCGGCAGGGCGGCGCGGCGCAGGGTGGCGACGTTGCGCCGGTAGGACTGCGCCGCCTTGGCCAGGTTGGGAGCCGCGGCGAGCAGCTTCGCGCGCAGCTCCAGGCGGGGGCTGAGCGGGGTGGCCGCTTCCGGGGCGGCGGGAGGCGGCGCGGGCTCCGCCGCAGGAGCGGGCGGGGCTGACGGGGCAGGTGGCGGCTCCGCGGGCTGCGTCGCCGCTTCAGCGGGCGCCTCGCCGGCCGGCGCGGCAGCGGGCGGAGCCGGGACCGGAGGCGGGGGCTGCGACCGGCTCTTGTCCGCGGCGGCGAGCTGCGCCAGGGCCAGCGGGAGATCGCGGAGGAACCGCTGCAGGTCGAAGCCCTGGCCGCCCTCGTAGAGGCGGGAGAGCGCGGAGGTGAGCCGCTCCATCGCCCCGGAGCGGAGCTGCTCCATGATGCGCGGGAAGTCGAGGAAGACGCGGCGCTGCGTGTCCATCTTCTGGTGCAGCCGCTCGGCGAAGGCCAGGGCGGCGACGGACTGCTCCACGTCCCGCCGGATGGCGTCCCGCAAGGGCGCCCACCCGCCGCCCCCGCCGCCGCCTCCTCCTCCGCCGCTGCCGGGCTTCTGCGGCTGCGGTCCTGCGGCCTGGCCCCTGCCCTTCTTGCGCGCCACGACGTTCTCCTGCGGAAACCGGAACGCCCCTTGAAGCGGAAACCGGCGTCAGATGCAAGGCCCAGCTTGAACAGCGGCCCACATTTCGCTAACACCCGCCCATGCCACACCTCCGTCCCTACTCTCCCAAGGACTGGTCGCAGTTCATCGCCCTCGAGATGGAGACCCAGCTCGACGCGCTGGGCGACTCCACCGAGGCGGAGCGCGCCATCTTCAAGGAGCGCTTCTCCGCCAGCTGCCGGGGACCGATCTCCACCGG
>DATKAG010000236.1:0-12338 GCA_035498355.1 Myxococcales bacterium
GCGCCTGGCGCAAATCGCGCGCCGAGGACGTGATCAAGGCGGACAAGTCGGTCAGCGGATCCTGACGCCCATCGCCAGCCCTTCGGCGGTGGGGATCATGGTGGCGCGGAAGCGCCCGCCCTGCGCCAGCTCCTCGTTGAACTTGCGCAGCGCCAGCCGGCTCTCGTCGCCGCCCGGCAGGTGGATCTCGCCGAAGCCCAGGGCGTTGTCCGCCAGAAGAACACCGCCCTCGCGCAGGTGGTCGGCCGCCCAGCCGAGGTAGGCGGGGTAGCTCACCTTGTCCGCGTCGATGAACACCAGGTCGAAGGGACCTTCCGCCTCCACCTCGCGCAGCTTCTCCAGGGCCTGGCCCAGGTGGATGTGCGCCCGCGCTCCCACGCCCGCCTTGCGGAAGGACTCCGCGGCCACCTTGGCGTGCTTCTCCGAGAACTCGAAGGTGTGCAGGACGCCGTGCGTGCCCATCCCGCGCAGGAGGCAGACGCCGCTGTAGCCGCCCAGGGTGCCGATCTCCACCGCCTTGAGCGCGCCCAGGGCGCGGGCGATCACCTCCAGATGCAGCCCGTCGAACCTGCCCACCGCGATGGCGGGCAAGCCTTCGCGCGCGCTCCGTTCGCGGATCTCCCGCAGCACCGCGTCCTCCGGGCGGAAGACCTGCTCGGCCCAGCGCGAGATGGCGAGGTCGCCCTGGCCGAAGCCTTTCTCCTCGGGGGATCCGGGCATGGGGCGCAGCCTACTCCTCTCCGCGGCGGAGCGCTTTCTTGCGGCCCTCCCGCTTCTTGGCCTGCAGGCGCCGCTCCTTGGCCGCCTTGGTGGGGCGCGTCGGGCGCCGCGGCGGCGGGCGGTACGCGCGCCGGGCCAGCTTCTCCCGCAGCCGGGCGAGGGCGCCGCGCAGGTTCTGGTAGCGCGAACGCTCGTCCTTGCCCTCGGCGCTGACGCCGGAGGGCCGGTGCACGAGGCGCACCGCCGTCTCCGCCTTGTTGCGGTGCTGCCCGCCCGGACCGCTCGCCCGGTGCGCCTGGACCTCGCACTGCCCGAGGAGCGCCTCGTCGGAGAGCAGGTGCCAGGCGTCCGGTCCCACGACCGCTAGGCCATCTGGTCCTTGGCCGCGGCCTCCACCTGCCGGGCCAGGCGCAGGTCCCGGTCGGTGATCCCGCCCTTGTCGTGGCTGGAGAGCGTCAGGGTGACCTTGTGGAACTGGATGAGGATGTCCGGGTGGTGGTCGGCCCGCTCGGCCAGCTCTCCCACCGTCCCGGAAAAGGCCATCGCCGCCTTGAAGCCCTTGAGATCGAAGGTCTTCTGCAGGCTGGTCCCCTGCCGTTTCCAGCCCGGCAGCTCGGCCAGGGCGCTCTGGATCTCGGCGTCGCTCGATAGACCCTTGTCCGCCATGCCTGGTCCTTTCTTGAAGTCCCTGGGGCAACTTAATGGAACCGGGGCCGATTCGCAGCCTCCTGCGGCGAAAAAGTCCTGTTACAAGAGCTTGCATGCCGTTGACCCCCGCCTTCGAGGCCGGCGTCCACAAGCAGCGTCGCGACGAGGTCCTGCGCAGGATGCGCGAGATCGCCCCCGGCCCGTCGGCGGCCATCTTTCCCGGCATGCCGGTAGCCACGCGCAACAGCGACGTGGAGCACGCCTACCGGGCGCACAGCGACCTGTACTGGCTCACCGGCTTCGAGGAGCCGGAAGCGGTGGCCGTCCTCTCCACCGGCGACAAGCCCTTCACCCTCTTCGTCCGCCCCCGCGACAAGGAGAAGGAGATCTGGACCGGCCGCCGCGCGGGCACGGAGGGCGCCGTGAACGGTTTCGGCGCCGACCAGGCGTTCGAGGTGGGCAAGCTCGACGAGGAGTTGCCCAGACTGCTGGGCTTTGCGCGCACGCTCTTCTACCGCCTGGGCGGCGACGACCCGGAGTTCGACCTGCGCATCTCCCGGCTCTTGCGCGCGCTGCGCGCCAAGGCCCGCAGCGGGGTGAACGCGCCTCTGCGCATCGAGGACCCGGGCCAGATCGTCCACGAGCTCCGCCTGCGCAAGGAGCCGCGGGAGCTGGAGGCGCTGAAGCGCGCGGTGGAGCTGACCCGCAAGGGCCACCTCGCCTGCATGCGGGCGGGGCGGCCGGGAGCGCACGAGTACGAGCTGCACGCGCTGCTCGAGCGCGAGTTCCGCCAGGAAGGGGGCCGGGGGTGGGGCTACTACCCCATCGTGGCCGCGGGCGAGAACGCCACCGTCCTGCACTACAACGACAACCGGATGCCCATCCGCGACGGCGAGCTGGTGCTGATCGACGCGGGGGCCGAATACGACCTCTACACCGCCGACGTCACCCGCACCTTCCCCGCCTCGGGGCGCTTCAGCGAGGCGCAGCGGGCCTGCTACCAGCTCGTCCTGGACGCGGCCGACGCCTGCATCGCCGCCGCCCGGCCGGGGGAGACCATCGACGGCCTGCACGAGAAGGCGGTGCGCATCCTCACCGGGGGGATGGTGAAGCTGGGCCTGCTCCAGGGAGAGGTGGACGCGCTCATCCAGGAGAACGCCTACCGCCGCTACTACATGCACCGCACCAGCCACTGGCTGGGCCTCGACGTGCACGACGTGGGCAGCTACAGCGTGGACGGCAAGCCCCGGCCGCTGGAGCCGGGGATGGTGTTCACCGTGGAGCCGGGGCTCTACGTGGCCCGGGACGACGAGAAGGCGCCCGAGGCGCTGCGGGGGATCGGCATCCGCATCGAGGACGACATCCTGGTGACGGCCTCGGGTCACCAGAACCTGACCGCTGCCATCCCCCGGCGCCCGAGCGACGTCGAGGCGGCCTGCGCCAGGTGAAATCAGTCCTTGCCGCCGGACTTCACCTTCTGCGTCTTCTTGTCCGCGGGCTCGAACGGATCGATCAGCTCGCCGTACTTGATCAGGTCGCCGGTGGACTTGAACTCGGCGATGGAGATGAGCACTTCCGTGTCCGCGCCCACGAAGCCCAGGCCCAAGAGCCCCTCCTCCGGCACGTCGGCGCGGTACGTCTCCAGCCCTTTCTGGATCAGCGGGCCGATCTCGTTCACGTACTGCGCGACGCTGTGCACCCGGATGCGCTTCATGGGCGCGGATGAATAGCATAGTGGCCGATCGGCTGCTCCCCTGGTTCGCGCGGGCGCGCCGCGATCTTCCCTGGCGCAAGGAGCCGCGCGATCCCTACCGCGTCTGGGTGAGCGAGGTGATGCTGCAGCAGACGCGGGTGGAGGTGGTGGTGCCCTACTACCGCCGCTTCCTCCGGCGCTTCCCCACCCTGCGCGCGCTGGCCCGCGCTCCCTTGGACGACGTGCTCGCCCTCTGGAGCGGGCTGGGCTACTACGCGCGGGCGCGCAACCTGCACCGGGCGGCACAGGCCTGCGCCGGCGCCCTGCCCCGGACCGCGGCGGAGCTTCGCGCGCTGCCCGGGTTCGGTCCCTATACGGCCGCCGCGGTCGCTTCCCTCGCCTTCGGCGAGGACGTCCCCCTGGTGGACGGCAACGTCGCCCGCGTGCTCGCCCGTCTCTTCGCGCTGGATGGCGACGCGCGCGCCGGGGCGTGGAAGATCGCTCCTTCCCTCTTGCCGCCGGGCCGCTCCGGGGAGTTCAACGAAGCGCTGATGGAACTAGGCGCCACCGTCTGCACCCCGCGCTCCCCTCGCTGCGAACGCTGCCCGCTGCGCGAGGTCTGCCGGGGGAAGGGCGATCCGGAGCGCCATCCCGCCCGCGTCGAGAAGGCCGCGCGGAAGCTGATGTGCTGGCAGGCGCTCGCGCTCACCCGCAAGGACGGCGCCGTGCTCCTCGCCCGCCAGCCGGACCGCGCCCTGTTCGGCGGCCTCTGGGACCTGCCCCGCGAGCGGCCGCAGGGAATTCGCCTCCACGGCAAGACGGTCAGGCGCGGGGTGGTGGAGCAGACGCTCACGCACCGCGAGGTGCGCGTCTCGGTGGCGGCGGCGCGGGCGAGCGGAACTCCGGGCAGCGCGGAGGTGCGCTGGGTGCTTCCCGAGGGACTCTCCGCCCTCGGACTTTCCTCGCTGGCCCGCAAGTCGTTGCGCCTCGCCGGCGTCTTGACAGCGGAGCGCACGTCAACGACGTTGCGCGCGCCGTGATCGCCCTCCTGCTCATCGCACAGGCCCTGCCGCCGGTGCAGGCGGTGCAGCCGCCCCCGCAGTCGTCGCTCAACGCCCCGCTCCAGGCGCTCACGCCGGAGGCGACGGCCGAGGGGCCGGTGCTGGGGCTGGCCGAGGCGCTGGAGACGGCGCGCACGCGGTCGCCCGACCTGGCGGTAGCCCTGGAGCGGGTGCGGCAGGCGGAGAACAATGTCCAGCGGGCCTGGGCGGTGATCCAGCCCACGCTCACCGCCACCGGGTCGGTCACGTACAGCAGCGAGGCCGTCGTTCCCTACTCATCGACAGGGATTCCCGATTTCGCCGCCGCGAGCAACTGGATACGGACGGGGACCCTGCAGTTCGCCTGGAGCTTCCTCAACTTCCGCGCCTTCCCCGCGCTGGCCACGGCGAAGCAGCAGGTGGACGTTTCCCGGCTGACCGAGACGGAGCAGCGCCGCGATCTGTTGCTCACCGTGGCGGGCATCTACTACTCGGGGGTGAGCCTGCGCGAGCTGGCCAAGGTGGCGGTGGCCCTCTCGCGCTCCACCCGCGACCATGCGCTGGAGGCGCAGGCCCGCTACCAGGCCGGGCTGATCCAGCTCTCCTCCGCGCTGCGGGCCCGCATCGACTACCTGCGCTCCAACCAGGAGACCTTGCGCGCGCAGTTCGCCTACTCCTCGGCCAAGAGCCAGCTGGCGGCGCTGCTCGACCGGCGCGACACCGCCTTCGAGCTGGCCGCGCCTCCCGAGCCGCCCGAGCCGATCCGGGGCGCCTTCAAGGAGATGCTGGAGCAGGCGCTGCGCGAGCGGCCGGAGATCGCCGCCGCCAAGGCCAACGAGGAGATCGCCGCCCGGCTGAAGACCGACGCCTGGGCCCAGTTCGCCCCCACGCTGGCACTGACCGGCACCGGCCGTTACAACGAGCCGCCGACCAGCTTCAGCGGCGACAAGGGCACCTGGGCGGTGGCCCTCACCCTCACTCTCCCCCTCTACGACGGAGGGTTCCGGTACGTGGCCCTGAAGGACGCGGACAGCCAGATGCGGCAGGCGCGGGCCCAGACCCGGTCGACCACGGCGGGCATCGAGGACGAGCTGCGGCGGGCGATGCTCGACCTGGAGTCGGCCCGCGCCCTGCGCGACGAGGCGGAGCAGGCGCTGGTGGTCTCCCGGGAGAACGAACGGCTGATCCGGGCGCAGTTCAACGCCGGAACGGCCTCGCAGGTGGAGGTGAGCGACGCCGAGTCGGCGCTCTTCCAGAGCGAGTCGGCGGCGCTGCAGCAGAGGCTCTCGGTGCAGATCGCCTCGCTGCGTGTGGCCAAGGCGGTGGGCGCCTTCGACATTCCGGGAGGGGCGAAGTGATCGCCGACAAGCTGCTGGCCTTCACCTTGCTCGGCGCCGGCTGGGTGCTCTGGCTGCTGCTGGGGCTCTCCGTGCTCTCGGTGGCGGTGATGGTGGAGCGGGCCCTCTACTTCGGCAGCCGGCGGATGTCGAAGCTCTTCCCCCGCCTGTTGGAGCTCTGCCTGAGCGGCGATCTCAAGGCCGCCGCCGCGCTGGCCACCAGCGACGCCATGGAGTCGGAGGTGGTTCGGGCCGCCGCCAAGGTGGCCGAGGGCGGCAACCCGGCGGTCGAGAAGGCGGTGCAGTCCACCATCGACCGCAGGCGCCTGGAGTACGAGAGGTGGCTCTTCGTCCTCGGGACGCTGGGGAACAACGCGCCCTTCATCGGGCTCTTCGGCACCGTGCTGGGAATCATCCGCGCCTTCGCGGATCTGGCGGCCGCCAACAAGGGCGGGGGGAGCAGCACCGCCTCCTACGTGATGGCGGGCATCTCCGAGGCGCTGGTGGCCACCGCGGTGGGGCTGTTCGTGGCCATTCCCGCGGTGCTGGCGTTCAACATCTTCCAGCGGCTGCTCAAGCGGGTGATCGGGCGCTCGAACGCGCTGGGGAACGCCATCGCCACCGGGCTGCATCTGAAGAACGGGGGCCGGTGATGGCGGGCAGCGCGGCGGACAGCGAGGACGAAAGCATCACCGGGATCAACGTCACCCCGCTGGTGGACATCACGCTCGTGCTCCTGATCATCTTCATGGTGACCGCCAGCTACATCGTCAAGGAGACCATCGAGGTGGAGCTTCCCCGCGCGGCGCACGGCGGGGAGACGGTGCAGAAGACCTTCGCCCTGCTGGTGACGCGCGAGGGGCAGGCGTACCTCAACGGCGTGCCGGTGGACGATCGGGGCATCGTTGCGGAAGTGGGGAAGGCGCGGGCGGCCGGGGAGGTCGTGCAGGCGATCGTGGGGGCGGACAAGAACGCCACGCACGGGGCGGTCACCCACCTGCTGGACGTCCTCAAGGGAGCGGGCGTGACGAAGTTCGCCATCCAGATCGAGAAGCAGCAGTAGATGGCCCGGGGAGCTTCCAGGGCGATCGTGCCGGTGGGGACTTCGCTCGCCCTGCACGCCGCGCTGGCGCTGGCGATGCTGGCGCTCGCCGTGCGACCCAAGCCGGTGCCGCAGGTCGCGCTGCAGATCCAGGTGGTGGACGCGCCCAGGCCCGCTCCGAAGGAGGCCCCGCCGCCTCCTCCCCCGGCCCCGCCCAGGCGGGTGAAGATGGCCCGGGCGTCGCGGCCGGCCCAGGCCCTGCCCCCGCCCACGCCCACTCCCCTCCCCCAGTCGGAGGCTCCGCCGCCCCCCACCAGCGAGGCGCCGCATGCGACTCGCGAGCCGGTGGTGATCACCGGGATCACCCTGGAGAGCACCTCCCAGGGAGGAACGTTCGCGGTGGGCGCGGGCAACACCCTGCGCGGCGCGCCCGGGAAGACCGCCTCCGCCCCGGAGACCGTGAAGCCGTACAAGGCGGAGCGCTACGCCTCCTCGGCGCAGGTGAGCGAGCTGCCGCAGCCCATGAACCGCGAGTCGCTCGACCTGCGCAAGTACTACCCGCCGCAGGCGAAGAAGGACGGGTTCGAGGGCGACGTGGTGCTGCGCCTCTTGATCGACGCCGACGGCAGCATCGCCAAGGTGGAGATCCTCAGCGATCCGGGCCAGGGCCTGGGACCGGCAGCCGCCCGCGCCGTCCACGAGCTTCGCTTCTCCCCGGCCAAGGTGAACGGCGTCCCGGTGGCCACCACCGTCCCGTTCACCATCCACTTCACCCTGGACTAAGCGGCGAGAGATTCCCGCGCGAGCAGCGCGGCGCCTACCATGCCCGCCTCGTCGCCCAGTTCCGGGGTGGAGATCTGCAGGGCGGCGCGGGAGGCCTTGGTGGAGTGCGCGTCGATGCCGGCGATGGCCGCGCGGGTCATGCGGGGCGAGCCGAGGAGCACGCCTCCGCCCAGCAGCAGGCGGGCCGGGTTGAGGGTGGTGACCAGGTTGGCGAGGACGATGCCCAGGAACTGGCCGGCCTCGTCCAGCAGCCGGCGCGAGAGATCGTCCCCCTCGTGCGCCGCCTTCTCCATCGCGGTCACGGTCACCTTCTCCGGCTCGCCCACCAGGTCGAGCAGCTTGCGTCCCACCCCGGGATACCGCTGGCCCGCCGCCCGCGCCGCCGCCAGCGCGATGCGCAGGTCGTCGCGCGCCCAGGCGGCGAGGCTCTGCCCTCCGGCATAGGCTTCCAGGCAGCCGCGCTGCCCGCACGAGCACTGGCGCCCGTTCGCCGCCACCACCACGTGCCCCAGTTCGCCCGCCGCCCCGCTGGCTCCCTCGTGCAGCCTGCCGGCCATCACGATCCCCGCGCCCACCGTGGCCCCCACCAGCACCACGATCAGGTCGTTGGCGCCCTTGCCCCCGCCCACCGCCCGCTCTCCCCAGGCGGAGACCGACAGCTCGCTGGCGATCCAGAGCGGGGTGCGCGGGGTGCGCGCCTGCAGCAGCCTGAGGAAGGGGACGTCGCGCCATCCCAGGGCTGGAGCGCTGCGCACCAGCCCCTGTCCGCGGTCGATCATTCCCGCCACGCCCAGCCCCATCCCCTTCATCTCCGAGAAGGGCATTCCCGCCGCCCCGCAGGCCGTCTTGGCGGCGCGGAGCACGGCCTCCGCCACCTGGGGCGGCTCCTTGGAGAGCAGGCGGTGCTTCTCCTGGCCGAGGATGTGGCCAGAGGAGTCGATCACCCCGGCGCGGACGTTCACGCCGCCCACGTCGACTCCCAGATACAGCTCATCGCGCTTCATGGGTCCCCGCCAAGACCGCCGGGCCCATCCTATCGCGATCGGGAGGGGAGGGTCGCTTCGAGCGCGGCTGCTTACGCCAGCTCCCGGCGGATCTGCTCCACCGTGCCCTCGATCAACCTCTGGATCTCCCGCAGCTTCTCCTCGCTGTTCGCCTCCCAGCGCAGCACCAGCAGCGGCTGCGTGTTCGAGGCCCGCACCAGACCCCAGCCTCCCTCCACGATCAGGCGCACCCCGTCCACCTCGATGGTGCGGCCGTGCTTGCGCAGGCGCTCCTTGGCCAGCTCCACCGCCTGGAACTTCTTCTCCTCGGGAAAGTCGAAGCGGATCTCGGGAGAGGCCCAGGTGCGGGGCACGCCGTCCAGCATCTTGCCCAGCGGCCTCCCGTCGCGCGCCACCAGCTCCAGCAGGCGGGCCGCCGAGTAGATGCCGTCGTCGAAGCCGAAGTAGCGGTGGCGGAAGAAGATGTGCCCGCTCATCTCCCCGGCCAGCAGCGCGTGCTCCTCCTTCATCTTGCTCTTGATCAAGGAGTGCCCCGCCTTCCACATGATGGCCCGCCCGCCCCGCTTCTCGATGTCGTCGTAGAGCGTCTGCGAGCACTTCACCTCGCTGACGATGGCCGCCCCCGGCCGCTCGGCCAGCACGTCGCGGGAGAAGAGGATCATCAGCTGGTCGCCCCAGAGGACGTTGCCGTTCTCGTCCAGGGCGCCCAGGCGGTCGGCGTCCCCGTCCCAGGCGATGCCCACGTCGGCCTTGCACTCGGCCACCTTCTTGCGCAGGTCGCGCAGGTTCTCCTCCACCGTGGGATCGGGGTGGTGATTGGGGAACGACCCGTCCAGGGTGCAGAAGAGCTCGATCACGTGGTGCCCGAGCGCGCGCAAGAGGCGGGGGCCGACGATCCCGGCGGTGCCGTTGCCCGCGTCGCAGACCACGCGCAAGGGCCGGGCCGTCATTCCCAAAGAGCCGACGATGAAGTGGATGTAGGGGGTGACGATGTCGTGCTCGCGCTGCCAGGCGCTGCGGCCGCCGTCCCTGGCCGAGGCGACGTGCTCCTTCAGCTCCTGCACCTCCGGGCCGGCCAGCGTGGTCTTGCCGATCCCCACCTTGAACCCGTTGTACTCGGGCGGGTTGTGCGAGCCGGTGATCATGCACAGCCCGTCCACCGGGAGGACGTGGGCGGCGAAATAGGTGAGGGGCGTGGGCACCACCCCGATGGAGAGCACGTCCAGACCGTACGAGCGCACTCCCTTGGAGAAGGCGGCGGCCAGCCCGTCGCTGGAGAGGCGGTGGTCGCGCCCCAGCACCACGCTCTGCGCGCCCGGGTTCTTCTCCAGAAGATAGCGGCCGAATCCGCGCCCCAGCTGCTCGGCGAAGGCCGGGGTCAGCTCGGTGGTGACGAGCCCGCGGATGTCGTACTCGCGGAACACGTGCATCGGGATGTTCATGGGCGCCCCGCTGGAGAGGGAGCAGGGAATCTACGCGGGGCTGCCGGCAGGGACAAGGAGCGGCCGCTCAAAACGCGAACACCAGGACCGCGCCGCTCGCCAGCAGGAGCAGGCCTCCCACCGCCGCCACCGTCGCCGCCTTTCCCTTCGAATCGGCGTCGGACTTGAGCTGCGCGTCGGCGGCAGTGAGCGTCCCCGAGGCGTACTTCTCGTTGAACTGGTCGGCCGACGACTGGGCCGAGGTGTGCAGGAAGAGCGCGACGCCCTCGGCCACCACGCCCGCGCCCAGGGCGACGTAGCCGGCGACGCGCGTCGGCTTGACGCTCGAGGGAGCGGGGGCTGGCGCGACCGCCTGCGCCGGCACCGCCGGCTTCGCCGCGGGAGCCAGCACGTCCTCGCTGTTCTTCGCCGCCGCCGGATCGCGCTCCACCCGCAGCCTCTGCTCCTCCTCCTCGTCCATCCGGCGGCGCATCTGCTGCACCAGCGATTCCGTCTCCGCCCGGTTGGGCGCGTCGGGCTGCTTGCTCAGGTACTGGTTGTAATAGAACCAGGCCTGCTGCCACTTGCGCATCTGCCGGTAGGACTGCCCGATGTTGAAGAGGATGGCCGGCTCTTCCCGCAGGCGGTAGGCGTCGGCGAACTCGCGCGCCGCGTCCTCGAACTCGCCCAGCGCATAGTGGGTCTGTGCCTTGCGGAAGTGCTCCCGCGCTTCCGCCGTCGCGTCGGCCAGCGCCGGCGCGCCGAGGAGCAGGACCAGCAGCGCCGCCCTCAGTACGGGCATGCGAACTCCAGGTTGTTCGAGCGGCAGTTGTCGCGGCCGCGCGTGGGCCAGGCGGTGCCCCCGGCGGGGCCCGGCGAGGAGGTGGCGATGGCGGAAACCTGGCCGTTGCTCGCCACGTAGAGCGTGCCGGAGCGATCGAGCAGCGTGTCGTCGATCGGGCCGGACACCGGGGGAAGGCCCAGGGCGGTGGCGCCGTAGCCGCTGGCGCTGATGTGCAGGGCGGAGAGCGTCGCGCCGCCCCCGCTGAAGAGGACGGGGCTGCTGGAGCCGTCGATGAGCAGGGGCGCTCCCGCCCCGTTGAAGCCCGGGATGGAGCTCCCGGTGGCGAGGGAATGGGCGTTCCCGTCGGCCGCGAAGAACAGGTCGAGCGGGGGCAGCGTCCGCGCGGGGGAGACGCTGGCGCCGGGCCAGAAGGGAGAGAAACCGGACCCGTCGAAGGAATGACGCTGTCCGTTGCAGGCGGGGGCGTCGGCGCCGCCGGCGTCGGTCAGGAGGTCGATGGAGCTGCACTCGGGCCCGAGGATCTTGCCGCCCGCCACCAGGTCGCTCTCGCGGAGCACCCCTTGCTGCGGGCCCGCGCTGGGCGAGATGGGCTTGTGGATGAAGAAGACGTGGCCCGCGCGGCCGACGAACGGACCGTCCAGGTTGAGGTTCGCAGTGTTCGCGATCCAGCTGGAGCATCCGTGCCAGACCGTGGCCGCCGCGTTCCAGCAGTCGAACTCTCCGTTGGTGGCAAGGTCCAGGAAGTAGTTGTCCGCCACCACGGGCGTGCCGTCGGTCGCCAGCGCCAGCGACGCGGAATGCGTGACGAAGCCGCCCCGGCAGGAGGTGGCCGCGTTGGCAAGCACGAGGCAGTCCCCGGCCACCGCCGCGCCGTTCCCGGCGGAGACCTGCTTCAACGTCGAGCCGGATTCGGTCGAGGGGCCGGTGGCGTAGTAGACGACCGGCGCGGCGGCGGAGCCGCCCACCACCGGGGAGCCGAGGACGTTGCCAGGATTGTTCCAGACGGTGTGGCCGTCGCGCGGGTCCAGCGCGGCTACGGTGGCGCCCGATGAGGCCACGAGCCAGGGGCCCAGGGCCAGGCGCGACATCCCCTGCGCGCCGGTCTGCCAGAGCCGGCGGGTGACCGCCACCGCCTTGGTTTGCGAGGCGCCGTGCGGGACCAGGCCCGAGGCGCCGTCGCCGGGCCCGTCTGCCACCGTGACGGAAAGGTTGAGGACATTGTCGGCGGCGGGAAACGTGCCCGCCGGCAGGGTGGCGAGGTCGGCGCTCACGGAGACGTCGTAGATCACGGCCACCGTGCCGTTGGCGCAGGACTGCCGGCTGCCGGAGTCGGCCAGGCTCACCGCCCGGGTGGCGGGCTGCGGCGAGAGGGAGAAAGCGGTGACGGAGCGCACCCCCGACCCGCAGTCGTGCGCCTTGAAGCGGTAGAGGACCGCGTTGTCACGGACGTTGAAGTGCGCCCCGTCGTGGCTCCAGGAGAGGGCGCCGGCGGGCGCGGGATAGGGGATGGCGGCGGCGGTCGAGATCACCGGAGGAGCGTCGTCGATGTTGCAGGAGCCGGAGGAGGTGGAAACCACCCCGGCGACGCTGGTGGCGATCACCTGGAAGGCAAGCGCCGTTTCCACCCCTGAAGGAGCGAAGGTCGAGGCGATCCGGCACTGGTACCCGGCCGGACCGACCTTCTCGCAATCGGAATCCTGCATCATCTGGCCCGCCGGGCGGAGGATGACGGACGAGATCCCGCTGCGCGGCAGGGCCGGCAGCGTGACGGCGATCGGGGGACGGACCGCGTCGTTGCGCCCGTACCAGGCGGGATCGGGCACGACCGAGGGCTTGAAGGAGGAA